>CANKVN010000011.1 GCA_947487055.1 Flavobacteriales bacterium | reverse complement strand
AAAATTGAACCTGATGTAAAGCGAAGTATCCAGAAGTTTACAACCCGGCCCAGCGGATTAGCAAGTTAGTTTCAGTGTTTCTCCGGAAAAGTTTGCACCATAAAAACAAGCATACAAATTTCCATTTTGCGGGCAAATGAAAGATGATTTACAGCAGCACACCTGATTTTCGCTGCACATGTAAAAGCCTCAGTTGCTCTCAGTGATTTCCTGTTTAATTTCCTCAACCAAGTCAGGATGCTTTTCTAGGTTGTGGATGTATTTTCTGCATTTTATTGATTTCCCTTTCTAATCTGAAGGCATGAGGGTAGTCTGCAGCATCAATTCTTAAAAACAATTCTCAATCACTTGCTGCAGCTTTGAATCGGTGATTGCCGTAAAAGTGGGTGTTGTGTTTAGCCATTCTTTCATTGCATGAATCTTGGCATGCGTCAATGTAAAATTTGACAAGACTTTTAGAAAAAAGCCCTTCATTGCTGAGAGGCTTTTCGTGGGCCCACTTGGTCTCGGCTCAGCCGAGACGAACCAAGCACCTACTGACCCTATAGAGATCGAGACCAACGGGACTATAGAGTTGAACCTGCCTTCCTGCGTCGGCAGGCAGGCCAGGCACCTAATGATTATAAACAAAAAAAGCCCTTCATTGCTGAGAGGCTTTTAGTGGGCCCACTTGGTCTCGGCTCAGCCGAGACGAACCAAGCACCTACTGACCCTATAAAGATCGAGACCAACAGGACTATCGAGTTTAACCTGCCTTCCTGCGTCGGCAGGCAGGCCAGGAACCTAATGATTATAAACAAAAAAAGCCCTTCATTGCTGAGAGGCTTTCTGAGGGCACACTTGGTCTCGGCTTAGCCGAGACGAACCAAGCACCAACTGATTATGAGTCAGTGTGACTAATTTTAAGTATTTATTTTACAGCTAGTTGATTTTATTTCATAAGTTATATTTTCACTTAACTTGCCGGTTTTTAAATTTTGACTGTCATACTGGTTAAGCAAGACAAAGCTTTTTGTGTAATTGCCTAAAATTTCTAACAGGCCTTTGGCTTCCTGTAATTGTAAATTTTCGGTCTTTCCTGAATTCTCAATAAGTTGAACCAATTTACCAAGTTCGTCCAGGCGTTTTTGGTTGATGGCATATCCTTTAACCAAATAATCTTTGAGTCTTTGGGTTGCCCATTGGCGAAACTGGGTTCCGCGCTTTGAGTTTATTCGATAGCCTACGGATAATATAGCATCTAGATTATAAACCTGTTGTTTCCGTTTTACTTGTCTTTGACCTTCTTTTTGAACTTGTAAGTATTCCTTACAAGTTGCTTTTTCAGAAATCTCACCTTCTTCATAAACCCGTTTTAAATGAAGTGTAATATTTTGAGGTGTTGTGTTAAAAAGCTCTGACATTTGCCTTTGAGTGGCCCAGACTGTCTCTTCGTCTAAAATAACGGCAACCTCAACTCCATCAGTGGATGTATAAATATCTATTTGCTTTTCCACCATGTCGTTAAGTCATTAATTCGTGCATTGAACATAAAACACAGTAAATCGATAATTTGCAAATTACAGAACCAGAGCCAAAAGTCAAACAATTTTTATGACTTTTGGGGTTCTTTCGTGGGCCCACTTGGAATCGAACCAAGCACCTACTGATTATGAGTCAGTTGCTCTAACCGAATGAGCTATAGGCCCCAATGGGACTGCAAATATATTACAACCAACGGAATTTATCATGCAGCCTGAGCACTTTCGGTTATATCCGCTCACATTCACACCCCAATCCGCTCATTTTACCCTCTTTTTGAGCCGTATTTCCATTATTATTGAACCGATTCCGCCCATCCCCAATATACCAATAAACTCTTTCATTTCTTAATTCCTTCATTCTTTCATTTCTTCATTTCTTCATTAAATTACCCCAATAAACCATTAAACGAATAAACCAACAGACCAACAAACAACTTCATTCCTTAAATTTGCACTACGATGAGAAAAACCCTTACCACCCTTTTTTCTTTACTAATCATCACTGCCCTATTTGCTGCACCCGGCGACACCAGCAGCGTTACCACCCATAGCAAAGTGGTTATTAAAACCAACCCTGCTGCGGGCAATACCAAATATTACGGATGGGGTGTGTTTCCTGCTTCCCACGTAAAATACCAGAAAGCCTACGCAGAACTCACCTTCAAATGCGCTCCCGGCCTCAAATGCGGCGAATGGGACTACCTCAATTTTGTATACCTGTGCAACCGCCGCGGCGCCCAAAACGATAGCCTCGGCTGGGAAATCATGCGGTTTATTACCCCTTATGGATTTTACTGGGACCAAAACTGGAACCATACCTGGGTTTTTGATGTCACTGATTTCGCCCACCTCCTGCACGACAGCGTGCAAATCATGTATCAACACACCGGCTACGAAGGCAACGCAGACCGTGGCTGGGAAATTTCACTGAAATTCAACCTTGTAGAAGGTAGCCCATGGCGCGATGTGAAAAACATTTCCCGTTTCTATACCCGCAGCGTTGGATATGGCAATGATTCCCTGTTTGATAAAAACGTACCCGAAGATACATTTACCCTTGGGGCTGAAACTGACCTCATGCGCTTCAAAATATTGCAAACGGGCCATGGAATGGACAAGCCTGAAAACTGCGCCGAATTTTGCCCCAAACGCCGAAGCATAATCCTGGACGGCGCACTTGCCGATGAAAGCTGGGTTTGGCGGGATGATTGCGGCGAAAATCCTGTATACCCCCAAGCGGGAACATGGCTGTATGACCGCGCCGCCTGGTGTCCAGGAGCCGATGTGCGCGAATACAACTTCGATGTAGCCGCTACGCCGGGCAGCACACACCGCATGGACTTAGACATGGAAAGCTACACCACCACCAGCGGTGGCGCCAACTATATGCTAAGCACGTATCTGGTGGAATATGGCAAACCCAATTACAACCTGGATGTGGTGGTGGAAGACATCATCAGCCCCAATGCAGAACTACGCTACAAAAGGGTAAACCCTGCCTGTGGCGCACCCAAAATTATCATCCGCAATCGCGGTGGCAAAACCGTTGAAAGCATAGATCTCCTTTACGGAATCTCCGGCATGCCCCAGAAACACTACCGCTGGAATGGAAAGCTAAAATCAGGGCAGTGGGACACCCTCGAACTTCCTGTCGGCTTCGATTATGGCAACAACCCCAAAACATTTTCCGCCACCGTTGTTTGGGTAAACAACCGCCCCGACGACAACCCCAGCAACAATACTGCCACCACCAGCATTGGCAGCCTGCCGCCCCTATTGCCCAACAAATTTGTTATTTATTGCAACACCAACATCGCTCCAACCGAAAACAGTTTTGAAATCAGAGACATCTACGGCAATGCCGTAAAACCCCTGAAGAAATACACCAAAGCAAACACCATTTACCGCGACACCTTTGACTTGCCGGAAGGCTGCTACACCTTCGACTTTCAGGATACCGGTGCGGCAAACCCCAACTACATGCTAAACAAAGACGGATTGCAGTGGTGGGCAAATACTGCAGATGGTAACGGAATTCTGCAAATCAGAAACATGGCTAACCAACCCGTCCAAAGGTTTGGCGCCGATTTCGGCAGCCACATTCGCTTCGCCTTTATGGTGGGCAAAATGCAATCACTTACCACAGAAGCTGCACGCATCAACCTATGGCCAAATCCGGCGGATGACTTCATCATGCTGGATTTCAGCACCTTTAAACCCGAAGAATTAAATGGAACCTGCAACATTGAAATCCATGATATTCGTGGCCGACTGGTGATGAATTCCGCCATAGATTTGAACAACAAGCCCATGCCTTCCCTTAATGTGTCGGCACTGTCATCAGGGGTTTATCACCTGAAACTCTCTTATAAAGACCAGGTTATTCGTGAAAAATTAATCAAACACTAATCCATTGGGTAAACTCATTATTTTTTCAGCACCATCAGGATCCGGTAAAACCACTGTGGTAAAACACTTGCTATCTGTAATGCCGGATAAGCTTGCCTTTTCGGTAAGTGCAACCACACGCAAACCCCGCCCAGGCGAGGTTGATGGCAAGGAATACCATTTTTTGGAAGCCGCCGATTTTGAAAAACGCATTGAAAACAATGAATTTTTAGAACACGAAGAGGTTTATGCCGGCGTATTGTACGGCACCTTATGGAGTGAAGTTCATAAAATATGGGATCAGCAAAAGGCGGTTGTTTTTGATGTGGATGTGCAGGGTGGACTTAACCTTAAGCGCCGATTCAAGCAGGATGCATTGGCCATTTTCCTGCGGCCGCCTAGCGTGGAAGTACTTATGGAGCGCCTGCGAAACCGGAGCACCGAAGTGGAACACCACCTTCAGGAACGCATAGCAAAAGCAAACCACGAACTCAGTTTTGAAAGCCAGTATGATGTGGTGGTGGTAAATGATGTGCTGGAAGAAACCCTGAAACGTTGTGAAACATTGGTTACCGAATTTATAAATTCATAATGGCCAAAGTAGGGCTGTACTTTGGCTCTTTCAATCCCATACACATGGGGCATTTGGTGGTGGCCCAGCACATGCTGAACGAAGGCCCTTTTGAAGAAATCTGGTTTGTGGTTTCGCCACAAAACCCCTTCAAGGAATCGAGCGGATTGCTGCCACAAAACTTGCGCTATGAAATGGTAAAGGCTGCCACCGAAGATAATCCCGGATTCAGGGCCATGGATGTAGAATTCCGCCTTCCCCTGCCCTCTTATTCTATACAAACAATCCAACATTTGGAGGAAAAGAGCAACAACGATTTCTCCATCATCATGGGCGCTGACAACCTGGAAAGGCTGCATGAATGGAAAGACATCAACAGGCTCGCGGAGCTGGTTGATTTCCATGTTTATAACCGAACGGGGAGCAAGACTGAATCCGCAGTTGCGCATGCACAGATTAGGCATTATCAGGCACCTTTGATTGACCTTTCAGCAACCACCATCAGGGAAATGTTACAATCCCGGAAATGCCTGCGCTATCTAGTGCCCGATGCTGTCAGGGTTATTCTGCAGGCAAACGGATTCAGCCATGCTTAGTTAAAATTACAACTTCAGGTTAAGCCCAAATACTGGCCCTGAATTGTATTGAAATACAGGTTTTGCCGTCACCAGTTTACCCTGCTGCAGAATCTGGTTTAACACGCCCAGTTCCAGTTGCACCTTTTCATTCACGTTCCAGCCCAGCAATCCAAACAATCGGTTTTGATCAAACACATTTTGACCCACATTTCTGCCAAAACCAATGAATACTTCATCCATCAAACTGGCATAACAGTCTTTTCCGGAAACCTTAAATGGAAAGTTAAGGCGTTGCATAATCCGAACCCGATTTACGTAATTCCAGTGTTTGAGTGACTTATCCGCATTGAGAACCGCCAGCCACCGCTGCTCAAGCCTTATGCGGGAAATCAACGTTGTACCAACTGCATTCAGTGGAACTTTAAATAAAGCCTGCTGGTAAATTCGGTGTTCCGTAAAAGTTCCGTTCGGCGCCAGGGGATAATCTCCGTAGGGATAGGTCAGTATCCAGCCATAACCGGCCTGAAAGGCAGTTGTTTTATTGGCATTATACGTTAATCCCAGCCGGAGCAGGCTTTGTTGCCAGGTTTCTCCGATATTGTTTCTGCGCCACTGATATTCTGTGTACAGCGCAACTTTTTCATTAATTTTAGTACTGATGATTACAGGAGCCCACAAAACCTGGTTCTCGTCCGTAATCCGGTTTTGTGCAGTTAAGCCAAAAACACTACAAAATCCCAGGATAACAGCAAAAAGACGGAGCTTAATCTTCATCATGCCGTATGGATTCTTTAGCATCTTTCAATGTGCTTCGGAGATCTTTGGGTTTATTCCGAGTGGCTTGCTGGTGGCGATTATTTCCGGTGTATTCCAACTCCTCAAGACCAATAACTACCAGTGACCTTCCAACCAAATCATATTCTCTTTTTAAGTGGTGTAAGTTATCGATTACCGTATAATCCACCAAATTACAATGCAAAAAATGAACAGTAACATGCTTACTGGAATGCATGCGATTTAATGCACGCTTAATTCCAAGCCAATTGCTAAACACTGCCGCACCTGCAATGTGCACCTCGTTTTCTTTTACGGAAACATGGGCCTTAAAAACAGCACCAAGTGGAGCTCCGAGCAAAACCTGGGTTATGAGCTTGGTAACAACACCTGCGGCAATACCTATTAATAAATCGGTAAAAAGCGTTACCATGATGGTGGTGACAAAAACAACAAGTTGCTCTATGCCAACTTTGGCCATTTCTCCAAATGCCTTAGGACCGGCAAGCCGGGCACCAACCCCAATGAGCATTGCCGCCAAGGCGGGTATCGGAATAAGATTATTGAATTTTAGACCAATCAATAAAAACAACATCATCAACAATCCATGATAAAAATTTGCCCACCTGGTTTTTGCACCATTGCTGGTATTGGCTGTACTCCTGGCAACTTCACTAATCATGGGCAAACCACCCAGCACCCCTGAAACAATATTACCAACACCAACTGCCAGCAAATCTTTATTTGCATTGCTTTTCCGCTTCCACGGATCAATCATGTCTGCAGCCTTTACGGTTAACAATGATTCAAGACTACCCACCAACGCAAACATCAATACGTATTTGCTGAAAATCCAAAATTGCTGTATTCCACCAAAAGACACATTGAAGTGAATGATTTCAAAAAGATTATGCTCAAAATGAACATACTGATTTTGGCTTAACCCCAGGTATTTAGCGAATGGAATTGCCACTATCAAAACAGCAAGGGGCGCCGGAATTCGTTGTAAAATCCCCAATTTTAGTTTTGGCCATAAAAACACAACTGCAAGACTCAGTAATCCAACCAATGCAGCTTCCCTTTTAATGGTCATCAATGACTCAGGAATGGCCATCACAAGGTCTATCGGCTCTATCATGGGCTTGCCGTTAGGCAACAAAGGATTATTACCCAACAATACATGAATCTGTTTGCTAAAAATGATGATACCAATGGCTGTCAACATGCCTTGAATCGAACTCAAAGGAAATAAATCCACAATGGTTCCTACACGAAAAAATCCAAAGAAAATCTGCAATATTCCGGCAACAACAATGGCTCCCAGGGTAAGCTGCCAGCCCAGTTGACTATTGCCTTGTCCAAATTCAGCAACAGCGCCGGCTACAATCACTATCAACCCGGCAGCAGGCCCCTTAATCGTTAAAGCTGATCCCGATAAAAATGACACCAGCAACCCACCAATCATAGCGGTTACCAACCCCATTACAGGAGGGAAATCAGAAGCCTTGGCTATCCCCAAACTAAGAGGCAGGGCGAGAAGAAAAACAAAAAAACCACTTAGGCCATCATCAAATCCATGTTCAAAAAGCCCCTTTATGCTGCTATTTGGCAAATTCGAATCGGCTCTTTTATTCATAATATCAAATCAGGCAGCAATCGCGATTTATACATGCCAATGGTATCGCGCAACCCATAATACAAGGCATCGCATATCAAAGCATGGCCAATGGAAACTTCCATTAAACCCGGCAAATGCGCCCGTAGATAATGGAGGTTATGCAAATCCAAATCATGTCCGGCATTGATTCCCAGACCCGCACGAATGGCTTCATCCGCAGTTAAGATATATGGACGAATGGCAGCCGCCGGGTTAACAGGATATTCCGTTGCATAGTGCTCGGTGTACAACTCTATCCTATCGGTGCCACATGTTGCAGCATAGGCCACCATGGCCGGATCGGGATTTAAAAAAATACTAACCCGCATTCCGCCGGCTTGCAAACGACTCACCACATCCTTCAGAAATGATTGATGCTGCCTGGCATCCCAGCCATTATTACTGGTTAGCACATCCGGGGGATCAGGCACCAGCGTTACCTGGTGAGGCTTCACCTCTTCCACCAGTTTCAAAAACGACTCACTGGGATATCCCTCAATATTAAATTCAGTGGTAACAACACTTTTCAATGCCCTCACATCATTGAAACGGACATGGCGCTCATCCGGCCTTGGGTGAACAGTAATTCCTTCCGCCCCAAACGCCTCGCAATCCATAGCAACCTTTACCACATCGGGATTGTTTCCACCACGCGCATTGCGGATGGTCGCTACCTTATTGATATTGACGCTGAGTTTAGGGTTCATATTTTCCAGATTAGTTGTGCAAAGATACGGCGGTTCCAAACTGCTGCTTCACCCGGATTATTGATACTTTCCATCCAACCGTATCGTAAACCTGCTTTTAATTTTTTGTTCAGGGATTTGGTAACCAACGCATAGGCAGAGCGTCCCTTACCATAAAACGCAACCGTTCCAAAATCATACAACAGCTGGTTTTCGTATGCATAAATGCGGTTGTAATAACCTGAAACATCAAACATTGAATACCGCATCACCAGCTGCAAACGCGCCGGTTGATAACGGGTCGTATACTCCGCATAAAACAACTGCGAGTGGCCGGCATCTGGCCCATTCATGTTTAAACTATGCTCCGCCCTCAGTTCCACACGTCCATACTGGGTAACTGCTGCTGCCAAATTTACCCGAACCATATTTATGGTATAATCAGAAACAGCCTTAGCCGGCCCTGCCGTGGTTTGAATAGCCCTTACAACATGCCTGTAACGGAGGTAAACCTGTGTTTTCTTGGTGGCCGCATAATCCATTTGCCAAAGCAATTCCTGGTTTCGTGAGGGCGCGTACAAACGAAATGTTAGCCAGGGCTGTTGCCAAACATCCACATAATTGCTAATGCTGAGCTTTTTATTGACATTAAACTTAAGACCCATATAGCACCCTCGTTCATTTTGGGCAGCATTGCCAAAGGAAGTGGCATACGGACTGATGAATCCGGGAGCATAATCCCTTAAATGAACGGATAACTCTGCCCATTTGCCCATGGAAACAAGAGCGCCAACCGCTACCGCATGCTTGCGTGTTTCGGCCAACCAGGCCCATTCACTAAACACGTGCAACCTACCTATAGTATGCCCTTGCCAGGCATGGTAAAAATGTTGCTGGGTTGTTGTGGGGTTGTATAATTTGTACAAATCGTCCGATTTCCCCGGCGCGAGGTTATAATTGAATATGCTAACACCGCCGCCCAGATTGCCCTTTCGGCCATTGTAATTGAGCCAAACACCCTGCATTCCCCTTCTCAGGTTGCTTTTTGTCGCAATTTCATCCGCAGTGCGGTGCAGCCCGTCCAAATCAACCGAAGAAAATGAATTGCTGCCAAACACCGATGTATCCGCCAACCGGGCACTAATGCCGCTGGATGAAATTGCTGCCATTAATTCCAATCGCTTGCCCAGAAGCACAGTGGCAGAGGCTCCCCTGTGAAACAAAAACTCATTCACCCCCCGATAAGCTTTGATGGCAGGCTGCGACCGTTTGATGTTTAACACATTCGCACTTTTTCCTATTCCAATGCCGGACCCCAATACCAGTCCCTGACCCAAACTCATAACATAATCACCCAAAACCGCTGTTTTAATGGCTCCCAGGTTAAACACAGCTGCATGGGCTGAATAATAATCAGGACCCTTATTCCACCACATCTCCCCGGGATCTTTTTCTGCCGTTACACCAAAACTAAAAACACCGGGTAAGGTATACCGCAATCGGGTACTCAGGGCCATCCGGTCGGAAGTGAAAACTTCCTTGTCATCAGGGTACCTTCTCTTGCTGGTAATAATGATCTCTGTTTTCCCCATTTGCAGTTGGCCGGCCAAATTTTTCAACCTGTCCGAAGCGCCGGGCAAAATGCTCACAAAAGGTGCAACAGCCCTAATTTGTTCGGGTTCGAAACCCAGGACCTGCAGCTCCGCCAACTGAATAAACATCCCAAAACGCTGCCTGTGATTGACAATAGCGGCCGCCTGCACGGGTGTAATCAATGGAAAATTCATCATTTCGTCCACTGCGGCATGGTTCAGGTTTACCGGCTTTTCGGTAAACTGGATTAAATCCTCATAAACCTGCGTGTAGTCAGCATTGGTTTCCAAGGTTTCCAAATACCTTTCTATGGTAAGCTTTACATCATCGGGTATCTGGGCTCGCAGCAAACCTGCCCCGGCAAAAAGCAAAAATGACAAATATTTAATCAGCGACCTACCCATACAAGGCTAAATGCGGGTGAGAAACCCAACCTGGTGTGATAGCGTGTTGCCATCGACAATTCCAATTTTCCTTTCGTAAAGGCTATTCCACCTGAAACCGGCTCAGGGCCTGTTTGCAAGCTGCCCATCAATACCAGGTGTTTGCCGCGCATGTGGCGCAACGAAACCCCATATACAGGCTGAAATCCTTGTTGATAGCGATACTGCATGGCGGTTTCCGTAAGCGCGTTAACCTTATATCCCAGAGACAATGCACCTGCATTGGCTGTCCTGAAATCATCGCCCACCTTGTTCCAGGGATTGATAACAACAGCGGCTGCATCCCATTTTTCATTGATGTCGAACCGCGCTCCAATCCTGCCGCTCAATGAACTTTTATTTTCTATACCAAGTGCCTGTGCGGTCTTGCTGTAACCAACCGAAAATCCGGCACTGAAAGCCTTGGAAAATTGCTGGCACATAGACACATGCATGTTGTTTACCGAAAAATTCGCGGTCCCCTGCATGGCATAATCAACACCAAACATGCTATTTTTCACCTTCGTAGCCGCAACCAGGCCGCCGTATACGATATCGGTGGAGGTGAATCGCTGCTGCCCCCACGCACCGGTAACATACCGTTGCTGAAATGCCACGCCAGGATTGTTGGCCAGCCCCATGGCTCCGTATTTATTGGATTCATTGGCCCCCAGGGCCCAATATGCCGCTCCATGCTGCGCCTGTAGTTTTATACCGGCAACCAAACATAACAACAATTGGAGAATACGCTTCATTCGCCCAGTGCTTGTTTAAAAACGAGCAGCTGATCCCTCAGTGCCCTTAGTTTTTTCAACAATTCTGTATTGGGATTTTCACCGCTAGCATTCTTTCTCACTTTCTGCGATGCCTTCGCAATTTTAATCCCTTTGTCGTGGGTGAGGTATTTAATTTCCTTGAGAATGTCAATATCCTTCAAGGAATAAATCCTGTCACCCTTTTTACTCTTCATGGGTTTTATCTGTGCAAACTCTTTTTCCCAGTAGCGCAATGTGGATGCGGGAACATCCAGCAATTTGCTAACCTCCCCAATTTTGTAATATTTTTTTGTGGTAGTTTGTAATTCTTCCATTAATCAAATCGTTTTGTTTGCCTGCTGCTCATTTCAATCATTCTGCGATACTGCTCGTCGGTTAAGTCGTGGTGGTAAAAGAATGCAGGATTCAGCGGATTCCCGCCCCTGCGAACCTCATAATGCAAATGGGGTCCCGTACTTCGGCCGGTGTTCCCCACATATCCTACCAGCTGCCCGCGCTTTATACTTGCACCGGAACTAACGGCTATTTTACTTAAATGACCGTAAAGTGTGGTGTAGCCAAATCCATGATTGATGATTACATGGTTTCCATATCCCCATCCGTCATCCTGGCTCTTTTGAACAATGCCATCGCCGGTGGCGTATACTTCCGTGCCCACATCGGCGGTAAAATCCATACCTGGATGGAAGGTGAATGTGCGGTAAAAAGGATCCAGCCGATAACCAAATCCACTGGCCATCTGGTTTAAATCTTCGTTGGATACAGGCTGAATTGCAGGAATGGCATTCACAAACGACTCTTTACTCCTGATCAACCGCTTCAGCGTTTCATAAGAAACAGCCTGTGCGTAAGATTCCTTCCCTAACCGGTCTATTTTCTGGCGAATGCGCTGAATCAAATCGCCTTCTGGCAATTTTTTCAGTTCTGCATAATCTGCACCCCTGTAATCAATAGGCTTTGGAGGTTCCGCCTCATACATCGCCCTGTAAATCTTTACATCGCGTTCCTTAAGTACAGCTAGGTTTTGCTCCAGTTCATTTACCCCACGATCCAACATTTTAATTTCTCGCCGCAATGAAGCGTTATCGTCCATTAAAGAACGCTCCCGCGGGTTGGCAAAAATCCTGCTGAAAAGTGCTGAAAACAAAAGGGATAGCACCAAAATAAGGCTGCTGAAACCAATGGCGCGCCAAAGCATATAGCTGCGGTTATCCCTAACCCGCTCAAAACTTAAGCTCTTTGGATTAAAAAAGTACTTCGTTTTGCGCGCCATAACGATTTACTGCAAGTATAAGCCATATATAGCTAAATCGGGTTTGGGAATTATTATTTCAGGATTATTCAACCAAAAAAATGCGCTTTAAAAATCGATTGATATTATCGAATTGGTTAATTGGATTGACTTTTTTGGAATTTTGCATCCAATCGGTATATTCGCAACATTATTAAGTTATGAAAAAACTGCTTTGTGTTTCTTTTTCCATGTTATTGTTGGGTAATTCATTTGCCCAAACATCAACCCACCGATGGTCTGCAGCCGTTAACGGCAATTACAAAGAATATAAAGGTGATTTGGGAAAAACACTCCTCCAGTTTAGATTCCCAAATTTTCAGGTTGGTGGCGGTGTTTCGCGTTACCTGAATTCATGGATTGACCTTAGCCTTAATGCCAATTATGGTAAATTTTACCATTCTCCTACCCCAAACATCTACCAGGAGCAATACCCAAAACTGAATCTCAAAGGCATAAATACGAACCTTACCGCCAGAATCAAATTCAACAATGGCAAGTGGATTAAAGAGGATGCTTTCCTTTCACCTTACCTGGCTGTTGGCGTAGGACTGTTTTATGGCGACCGCCAAAAGCCGGACTACACCCCAGATTGGCGCAAGGTAGAATTCATTAACATCCCGGTTGGCTTGGGCGTTAACATTAAATGCTCACAACGCATGCAGATTAACCTGAATTCAACCTGGTTGCCCTCCTTTGATGACCAGCTGGATGGTTACGTTTCCGGCAACAACTGGGATCAGCTTTGGGAACACCGCATTGGTGTAGCCTACAACTTCAATTTCAAAAAGGCCGACGGCGAGAAAAAGGAGTCCAAGGAGAAAAAACCTGCCAAGGACAAGCCCGCTGCCAAGACAACGAAGTAATTTCCTACTTCCTTTCCTCAATATACGGAATTTTAGGCATATTTCCAAATCAACCTGAAGGTTTGTGATCTAAGGTTTGGCAATGCCCGCAGCCATATAATCTGCAGCCCTTTCCACGTATTCGTCTACATTTTCCTGAATCCGCCTCTCCACTGATTTATCCATTGTTTTAACCACTTTCGCAGGCACCCCAAGAACAAGGCTGTAAGGCGGTATCTTCATGCCTGCAGGAACCAGCGCATTGGCTCCAACAATGCTGTATTCGCCGATTTCGGCATTATTCAGCACTGTGGCATGCATCCCCACAAGCACGTGGTGGCTTAACCTTGCGCCATGCACAATGGCTGCATGGCCAATGATGCAGTCTTCCCCAATGATACAGGGATCGCCCTTATCGGCATGCAATACCGCATTGTCCTGGATATTGCTCCGTGCCCCCACCCTGATTTGGTCGGCATCGCCGCGCAGAACCGCACCAAACCATACACTGGACTGATCGGCCAGATGCACATCGCCAATGACATGCGCCCCCCTGGCAATAAAGACAGCATTGCCTTTAATCGGTAACATTTTCAAACGTTCTTGTAATTCTTTGCCCATAACCACTTCAAATATGCTTTTTTTGCAGGGCATGCGCAAACTATTTACCCATATTGAGCAATTACATGGCATCGAAACTTCCATTGCAAGCCAAAAATCCGGCAAGGAAATGAATGCTGTTGAAAGCCTGGAAAAGGCCTGGCTATTGGTAGAACAAGGCAAAATAGCCTCGTGGGGAAGCATGCAAACGCCCATGCCCGGCGCAGATGAAGAAATAAACCTGCAAGGCCTGGAAGTATTGCCCGGCTTGGTAGACAGCCATACCCATACCGTTTTTGCCGAACCCCGCAGCGGTGAGTGGGAAATGCGGCTAAAAGGTATAAGCTACGAAGCCATAGCAGAAGCCGGTGGCGGAATTCTCAATTCAGCAGCCAAACTGCGCAGCATGGATGAGGAACTGCTATATGAGCAAAGTTTATGGCGCGTGCAGCGCATGCTGGAACACGGCACCACAACACTGGAGATTAAAAGCGGATATGGCCTCGACACGGCAAGCGAGTTAAAAATGCTCCGCATTGCCCGCAGAATAGGCAATGCTGTTAGCGCTACCGTAAAAACCACCTTTCTGGGTGCCCATGCGGTTCCACCCGAATTTAAAGGCAACAGGGAAGCTTATGTGCAACATATTATTTCCGAAATGTTGCCGGCCGTATGCGAGGCAGGCCTGGCCGACCACATGGATGTATTTTGCGACCGTGGCTTTTTCACCCCTGAAGAAACCCTTCAATTGCTTGAAGCGGGAGCCGAATATGGGCTTCCGGCCAAAATTCATGCCAACGAACTTGGTATCACCGGTGGCGTACAGGCAGCAGTAAAAGCCGGCGCCTGGAGTGCAGACCACCTGGAACATTTGGGCGAAGCCGAAATTGATTGCCTAAGAAACTCGGCAGTAATGCCAGTGGGATTGCCCGGCACTTCCTATTTCCTTGGAATACCTTATGCCGATGGAAGGCGCATCATTGACGCCGGCCTGCCGTTTGCTTTGGCTTCGGATTTCAATCCCGGAAGCAGCCCAGTTTGCAACTTACAGATGGTCTGGAGCCTGGGTTGCAGCCAGATTAAACTATTGCCTTCCGAAGGTTTCAATGCCATCACCATCAACGCGGCCAGAAGTTTGCGTCTGGAAAATTCAACAGGCAGCATTGCTGTAGGAAAGCAGGCCGATTTCTGGACCACAGAAACCCGGAATGCCCTTCAGTCTGTGCCTTACTTCTTCGGTATCAACCATGCAGAATCGGTGTATATCGGAGGCGACAAAATTTAATCCCCTGCTTCCACACCAAACGCCAATAGGTCAATAATTTCATGAAGGCTGATAATTGGCCTTACATTTGCAGTTGTATCAATAAAGAAACCATACTATGCCATATCCAGAAATGCTTGTAGCGCCAATGCGTGCAGAACTTACCAATAAGGGTTTCACTGAACTGCGCACCGCGGATGATGTAGAAACAGCCATGGCCAATGTATCAGGCACTGCCCTGGTGGTGATAAACTCCGTATGCGGATGTGCCGCCGGAAGCGCCAGGCCGGGCATCCTTAAAAGCTTGCAAGGCGACAAAAAACCAGACCATTTGCTCACGGTGTTCGCTGGCCAGGATCTTGATGCCACCCAAAAAGCGCGTGAATTCATGGTGCCTTTCCCTCCATCTTCGCCAGCAGTAGCCCTCTTCAAAGACGGCAAAATCGTGCACATGGTGGAGCGCCACATGATTGAAGGCAGAACCGCTGACATGGTTGCCGACAATTTGGCAGGCGCCTACGAAAGTTTTTGCTGATTTCCTAAAGGTTTTTTCCTATATTTGTCATAGCTACCGCCTATGCGTGGATGTTATGCATTAGCCTATACCCTACTGTGCCTGGTGTCGCACAGCCTTTTTGCGCAAACCGTTAACAGCGGCTCAGTGAAGCATACTATCCTTCCAACACCTGCTATATTTGTTTTTTCTGAAAAAACGAAACCCGCTTTTTCTGGTTGGCCCCAAATGGTTGCGAAAATTGGCAATTACAGCCAACAAACACAGTGGAAAATCTATTCGACACTTAGCGATGAGCTAGGGCAAACACACCATAGGGCACAGCTATATGTTAAAGGCATCCCATCCGAATTATCAACCATTATCCTACACGAAAAAAGCGGGGTTTTACTAAGCGTAAATGGCGACATGGTTCCGGAATCCTATTTTTCTGGAAAGCGCACCCTATCCGCAGATGAAGCCAGAAGCAAAGCTCTTGCATTTCTTCCTGCACAGCAATATTACTGGCAAGACAAGGCCCAAAATGACATTCTTAAGCAACTTTGCAACAACCCCGATACGTCGTTTTTCCCGAAAGGCACGCTTTGCTACTGCCCGGCCAACTTCGACCTGGATAAAACACACAAACTGGCCTACAAATTTGATGTTTACGCCCTGGAACCCCTGGCAGGGAAAAGCATTTATGTGGATGCTGAGTCCGGCGATATCCTGGCATCCCAAAACCTGATACTGCACACCAATGTAACCGGCACAGCAGTTACCAAATACAGTGGCACACAGAAATTCCAAACAGACAGCACCAGCCCTACCAATTTCAGATTGAGGGAAACCACACGTGGCAAGGGAATAGAAACCTACAACCTAAACAAAGGAACAAGCTATGGTGCTGCCACAGACTTTACCGATGCCGACAATTACTGGAACAATGTAAACACCAACAAAGACGAGGTTGCAACCGACGCCCACTGGGGTGCCGAAATGACTTACGATTATTTCAGCAAAGAACACAGCCGTAATAGCTTTGATGCCAATGGAGCCAAAATACTGAGCTACGTGCATTATAGCTCCAACTACAACAACGCTTTCTGGAATGGCTCTTACATGACCTATGGCGATGGAAATGGCTCTGTTTTTACCCCGCTTACGGCGCTGGATGTTTGCGGCCATGAAATAGCGCATGCTGTTACCACCTATACCGCAAACCTGGTTTACAGTTATGAAAGTGGAGCCCTAAACGAGAGCTTTAGCGACGTTTTTGGCAATTCCATTGAAATGTGGGCACGCCCATCCAAATGGAGCTGGCTGATTGGCGAAGACATGACCCCTACCAAAAAGGGCATTCGCAGCATGACCAATCCAAACCTGTTTAGCCACCCGAAATTCTACAAAGGCGTAAGCTGGTATGCCGGTGCAGGCGACAATGGTGGCGTGCATTATAACAGCGGCGTTCAAAATTACTGGTATTACCTCATCGCAAACGGGGGAAAGGGCACCAACGAAAAAGGATGGGCCTTTCAAATCGATTCTTTGGGGATTGTGAAAGCTGGAAAAATTGCTTACCGAAACCTGTCTGTTTACCTCACCAAAAATTCACAATATGCAGATGCCAGAACCTACAGCATTTTGTCCGCTGCCGACCTTTACGGCCAATGCAGCAAGGAAGTGATAGCCGTTACCAATGCCTGGTGGGTTTGTGGTGTTGGCAACAAGTATGACAGCGGCTACGTGAAAGCCAGTTTCATCGGTGACACGCTGGCATGCCGAACCGGAAAAACCCTTAATTTCCTCAACCTCAGCGATAATTATAAATCCAGCCAATGGCAGTTTGGCGATGGCAGCGGATCTGTTTTAAACAATCCGTCCAAAACCTACAGTTCCTACGGCAAATTCAATGTGAAACTGGTGGTTACCAGCTGTTTCAACAATAAAAAAGACAGCATCACCAAGGTGCAATACGTAAAGGTGGACAGCACCTACGACATTTGCAATGCAGTATTGCTGCCCATACAAGGCAATGACAGCGGGGTTCTGTGCAAAGGTTTTGTGTATGACGATGGCGGAGAAGGAAACTACAGTGCACTAAAAGTCGTTACCTACAAACTAAAAATACCCGGTGCCGATTCCATCCGTTTCCGCTTTAGGGTACTGGATTACGAAAATGGATACGATTCTGTTGTCCTCTTCAAAAACAGCATCACCTGGCCCAATAAAATAGGACGATACACAGGCTCCACACTGCCATTTGCAGGCGCATGGCAGGCCGTGAAAGCAGATGCGTTGTGGTTTAAACAATATTCCGACCAGTTGGTAGAAGGCAAGGGTTTCAAACTCGAATTTATAGGCATTCGCAAGCCATTATCCCTGGACCTTGGCAAAGACACCACCATCTGTTTTGGCGATAGCCTAACCATGAATCCTGTGATTGCCGGTGGCTACACACCAGACTACACCTACCGCTGGCGCCATGGCTCCAACAAGGCAAAAGATGTGGTTAAACCCGCATCCAAAACAAAGTATTTCCTTACAGTAACCGATTATTGCACCGGAAAATCAATCACGGATTCTATTCAGGTGGATGTTAGGGCACCATTGTCTATAACCCTTGGTAAAGACACCACCATCTGCAAAGGACGCAGTGCAAGCATAAAAGCAAAAGCCACAGGCGGCCTTAGTGCTGCCTACGGATATACCTGGAACAATGGTTTACCCGCTATTTCTTCCCATATTGTTGCACCTGCCACCACCACCACTTACCGCGTAATATTAACTGATGGTTGCACCGACATTCCCGATACCGCATTTCAAACCGTGTTTGTAAAACCGGAATTGAAGGTAGGCATCACTTCAGGCAGCATGCCGGTGTGCATTGGCAAATCCATTTCCATTACCGGCAATGGTTCCGGTGGCGACACACTGGGCTACACCTACACCTGGAACCAAGGATTGGGAGCCGGCAAAACCAAATCCCTAACCCTAAACGATACCATTACCGCCATCGTTACACTGTCAGATGGTTGCACAGTATTGCCCGCCAAAGATACCATTTCCCTGATTACTTTTCCTGCACTGAAAATGCTGCGCAGCGCAGACACCAGCATTTGCCGGAGCAGCAACGTGCAGCTAAAAGCATCGCTAAGCGGCGGAAAAGGCTCGGGATACTCGTACACATGGGCAAATGGCAAAACGGCGAGCACCATTACTGAAAACCCTGCAACCGCAGGCTGGTTTGCCATAACAGGAACAGACAATTGCTCTCCCGCAATCAAAGACAGCATTCGCGTTACCCTGCTTGCCCCACTGGCGCTGAATAAACCAACTGACACAACACTCTGCGATGGCCAAACCTTGCAGGTAAAACTTACTCCCACAGGTGGCAAAACGGCTTCCCACCAGATCAACTGGACTCCGGGAGGCATGGTTGGCAGCAGTGTGTTGCTCAATCCGGGAGCGGGCGTAACCACCTACACCGCCATTTTATCCGATGCGTGCACCGTTCGCAACGACACCAGCAGTTTCCGCATCACCCGATTATTACCACTCGGTGGAAGTATTTCTGCCAGTCCAGCTACGGTGTGCCAAGGCGATTCGCTCATGCTAACCTTAACCCAAAACGGAGGCAAATCAACTGCCTACAACTGGTTACTGGATGGTGTTCCCGTAACATGGAAAAATAAAAAAGTTGAGCCCGGTTTTACGCGTTCCTATTCCTATACACTTACCGATGGTTGCTCACCCTCCTTCTTCAGTTCGGCCTCTGTTAAGGTAGAACCAAAACCCAACGCTGTGGTAACCACAGACAACAACGCAATTTGCACGGGTGGAAAAATACAATTTTCCTTTGTGAGTGCTGATGCAAATAAAGCATACTGGATATTTGGACCCAAAGATTCCGCCAATGGCATTACAGGCCCATACAGCCGTGTCTATAACACAGCAGGCGCTTACTTTGCGGTGCTGCGGGTAACCAATGCAACTGGATGTAGCAAAACATACCCAATAACCGACAGCATTAGGGTTACCGCTTATCCCAAAGCAGGATTTACGGCCACACCCGCTACCACAAACATTGAACAGCCCTTGATTCAATTCTTGGACAACAGCAAAGGGGGAACTTCTTATTTGTGGAATTTCGGGGATGGAAACATTTCTTCTGTAGCAGGCTCCACAAACCACACCTACACAGATACCGGTCAATTCAAGGTGCAACTCATTGTTGCTGTACCTCCCGGCTGCGCCGATACGGCATACAGCTGGATAAAGGTTAAAGATGTGTATTACCTGCACATCCCCAATTCCTTCACTCCGGACAACAATGGATTGAATGACCGCTATGCGCCATATGCCAGGGGCTGTGTGGTTTTCTCCATGAAAATATACAACCGCTGGGGCGCAAAAGTATTTGAATCCAGTAGTATTGGTAAAGGCTGGGATGGAACATTACCCGATGGAACAGAAGCAATGTCCGGTATGTACCATTTACTCATTGAAACCTTGGATACAGAAGGGTACCGTCACGTTGAAAAGGGATATCTGATTCTCAACCGTTAATGAACCATTTGCTCGATAGCATCATTGACATTTGCCATATGGTAGGTGTGTTTCAGCTGAAAAATCTTCGGTCCGTTTCTGCTGATGCCATAACTGACAAAGGCCTCAACCAGCTGGTGAGTTTTGTGGATGTAGAAAGCGAAAAAATGCTGGTTGCCAAACTGGCCGAACTTCGCCCAGATGCTGGATTTATCACCGAAGAAAATACTGCACCTGCAGCACGGGAAAACCAAACAGTGTGGATCATTGACCCGCTGGACGGCACCACCAACTATCTGCATGGTTTGCAGATTTTCTCCATCAGCATTGCCCTCATGGAGCATGGGCAATTGGCAGCAGGAGTGGTTTACATCCCTGCGCTTGGCGAAACATTCTGCGCAGCCAAAGGATTCGGTGCTTACCTCAACAACAAACCAATCAAAGTAAGCAAAACCAAAAACCTAAGCGAATCACTCATTGCAACCGGATTCCCCTATCATGAATTTCAACAAACAGAGGCTTACCTCAGGCTGCTGGGTGAATTGATGCGCGGCACACATGGTTTGCGCCGTATGGGTTCTGCAGCTATTGATCTGGCGTATACCGCCTGCGGCAGGTTCGACGGATTTTACGAAACCGGACTAAGCGCCTGGGATGTGGCAGCAGGAGCACTCATTGTGCAGGAAGCCGGTGGCGTGGTAACTGATTTCAAAAAAACAGACCAATACATTTTCGGAAAACAGATTGTTGCAGGCAACCCTGGCATCATGGAGGCATTGCAGGAAGCCACCAAAAAGTATTTGGGCTAACACAATATTTGCAAATTTCCTTGTGATAGCGGCAATTCAGTGGTAATTTGCAGTCGTAAATGTACTGGATCTACCCCATATTGAAAGGCATCGGCCAAGGGTTTGTAATCAGTTTATTGAGTTTTGGCCCGTCATTTTTCACGTTAATCAACTCCGGAATTAAAGGCGGGAAATCAGAAGGCATGAGGGTTGCCCTGGGAATCTTCCTCAGCGAATTGACCCTGGCGCTGGTTTGCTTTTTTGGATTAGCCCAGTTCTTCATCATGCCCGGGTTTCAGATTGTTTTTACCGGCTGTGCTGCAATAGCCATCTGCTTTATGGGAATGCGTGGTTTCTACAAAAAATACCACCATTTTTTGCGCAGCATGGAAGAACCTGCAGCCAAAAGCAAATCGTTTTTTAAGGGTTTTGTTTTAAACCTCATGAACCCCTTTGCTTTATTTGTGTGGGTTATACTCCTGGCTAACGTATCGGGAACTTACGATAAAGCAAACCCACATTACCAAACATCCATATTAATTAACCTTATTTCCATCCTATTTACCTTGTTTTTAATGGACCTTGGAAAGGTACTTCTTAGCGATTTTTTAGGCCGTAAATTAAGCAAGCGGGTCTATTTTTATATCAATAAATATTTTGGGTTAATCCTGGTCATTATCGGATGCTATTTCTTTTATCATTTCGTAACGCTCCTCCTGGATTACTTACTTTAAAATTGGCCTTTAACATAAACATACTGCTCAATTTAGTGCTCGGACTCATTATGTTTGGGCTGGGTTTATCGCTTACCCAAAACGATTTTAAGCAATTGTTTAATCAGCCGCGTGCCCTTGCTGTAGGATTGATGTCGCAAATGTTGCTGTTGCCTTTCGTTGCCTGGATAATTGCAGTAAACAGCAACCTGAATCCCGAAATGCAGGTGGGTATCATGATATTGTCTGTTTGCCCGGGCGGCATCACCAGCAACCTGGTTAGCTATTATGTGAAAGGCAATGTGGCACTGGCCATTAGCCTTACTGTATGCAATGCCCTGCTTTCGCTTTTTTCCATCCCCATCCTGGTAAACCTGTTCCTGGAACATTTTGTAAACTCAGGACAAATGATAGAATTGCCTTTTTGGCAAACCATGTTTGATATATTTATTGTTACCATCCTCCCCGCTATTCTGGGCATATTAGCCCGATATAAATGGGGTGGCAGCGCACTCAAACTGGAGAAAAACCTCAACTACGTGCTGCCACTGCTGTTATTGCTGGTATTCGGTTTCAAATTCCTCGCCGGCAGCGAAAAAGGCGGCACAGCCATGACTTTGCAGGACCTTAAAGAATTATCCGTGTGGATGATTGTGCTTAATGTTGGCAGTATGATTACCGGTTTTTTAGCCGGAATTTTCGGGAAACTATCCTTCCGAAACAGAATCACCATTGCTGTAGAGGTGGGGTTGCATAACACTGCACTGGCTTTGCTTATTGCCGGCGATAAACTGGGTATCCCCACCATGGAAAAACCTGCCCTCGTCTACGCCCTGTATTCCTTTGTTATTACCTTTTTGGTCGCTTGGACCATGATGAAACTCGACCCCACATTCAGGAAAGAAAACACTGCTGCTTAATATTCTTTATGACCCGACAATTATTCTCCTCCGCCAAAGCGTTATGCATCCCCTTGTCTTATTTGCCTTTGGGCTTACTGCTGCTTCTTTCCGCTTGCGGAAGCATCAAACCACAGGCCCCTGTTGCCGCCAACCAAACCGTTGCCGTAAAGCCGTTGCCACCCATCACGTCTAACATTCACATCCCCATAAAGGTAGAAATGAAGCCCTTTTTCAAAATGGCTGATGACGCATTTGACAAAGACTTTAAAGGCAACGACAAGCCCTGTTCCGGGCTGCGCTACGATTACAAAGTAAGGCGCGAACCCCTTCAGGTAAGCGGCAAAGGAAAAACCGTGATGCTGGATTTGGATTTGGCCTATGGCTTCAAAGGCGAGTACTGCGCCGGATGCTTGTTTGAAACCTGCGTGAACCCGCCAATCCCCTTCTCCTGCGGATGGACAGAAAAACTGAGACGCGCCAACGTAAAGCTTTCCACCGACATCGAAATCCTGCCAAACTACCAGCTGAAATCTGTTTCCCGCTTTACCGATGTAAAAACAATCGACCCCTGCGAGGTAACCTTTGCCAATATCAACATCAACAGCATTTTGATGGGACAGCTGAAACCGCAACTGAGCACCTTTGCCGGCATGATAGACAAAGAAGTGGCCAAACAAAGCCTTAAACCCTACATCATCCCGGTGTGGAATGCCCTGCAGGAGGCCATTAAAATCGACATGGTGGGCTACCTGAAATTCCAGCCAAACCAATTGAGCATAGGCGAAATCAACATGAATGGCTCACAACTATCATTCTCCGTAGGACTAAAAGCCGCACCAACCATTTCTTCAACACCCTCCGAAAACAAAACCATGGCCCTGCCCAACCTCAGCAGTTACCAGAAAAGCGATGGTTTTGAGGTGTACACGGATTTGTTCCTCAATTACGATTCGCTGTCCGGCCAGGTTTACAACACCATTAAGAATGAAACCTTTGTGATGGGCGGAAAAAAAATACAGGTAACCTACCTGAAACTCTTTCCTGCCAAAGAAAAACTTGGTGTTGAAGTCGGATTCACAGGCAGCAACAAAGGGGTGTTTTATCTGCTGGGCGTGCCGGAATTCAATGCCAAAACCTCCCAGCTACGTTTGAAACAGGTGGAGTATGACATTGCCACCAAAAATGTGCTAATCAAATCTGCTAAGTGGATGCTGGATGAAACCATCCGCAAAAAACTGGAACAACAAATGGTCTTTGATGTGTCTGATCTGGTGAAATTAACCCAGGAATCCATCAATGCTTCGCTGAACCAAAAAATGGACTATGGTGTTCGCCTGCAAGGCAAACTGGGCAGTTTGGATCTGGTGGATTACAGCATACAACCCAATGCCTTAGTGGTACGCTCCATCACCAAGGGCGATTTAAAGGTTTTCATCAACCAGTAACCATTCCTCCCGGCTGTCCACTGTATTGAACGTGTGAACAAGCCACCACCTGCCGCTGCACCCACCTTCGTTATTTTTGTAGGAATGAAGTACGCTGTTTGGATGATTGCAGGCCTAACGCTGGCCTCTTGTGTGACCAAGAAAAAATACCAGGAACTGGAGGCGTCCAAAAACACCCTGGAGCAGAAACTGAACAA
This sequence comes from Flavobacteriales bacterium, assembly GCA_947487055.1. Lineage (GTDB taxonomy): Bacteria > Bacteroidota > Bacteroidia > NS11-12g > UBA955 > RGEC01. Next base: position 15,839 of record CANKVN010000011.1, on the reverse strand, counting down.
GAAGGTTGAAGAGTGCGAAGGCAGAAATGCAGAATACCTTTCGAAAATAAATGAACTGGATGGCAAAATCGCCTTTCTGGATAAACGCATTGCGGGATACCTGGATTCGCTGAACAGTTGCCATACCCGACTATCCGAAAACCAGGCCTACATCAAAAGTTTGGGCGACAGGCTCGACGAGCAGAAAAAGCGCCTTGCAGCAGAACTGGACACCAAAAATAAAACCCTGCAAACCAAAGAACTTGAGCTTAACAGCGCTTTGGCTAAGGCAGAAGAAGAAAGAATCAAGCTGGAAAACCTGCGCAAAGAACTGGAGAAAACAGTGGCAAGGGTGCGGAACCTGGAGAGCGAATTGAACCGAAAAGACAGCGCCGTTCGCGCCTTGAAGGATGAAATAACCAAGGCCCTTGCCGGATTTGATGAACTGGACATCAAGGTAGAATACAGAAATGGAAAGGTTTACGTGAGCCTTGCCGAAAAGTTATTGTTCAAAAGCGGCAGCATCGTGGTAGATCCCAAAGGCGAAGAAGCCCTGCTGAAGCTTGCTTCAGCCCTCAACAAGAAGCCCGATGTTACGGTTACTGTAGAAGGCCACACCGACAATAAACCAATGAACGGTGAAAAAATCAAGGACAACTGGGATTTGAGCGTGCTGCGCGCAACCAGCATTGTGCGGATTTTAACCGAAGATGGAAAAATGAAAAAAAGCCGCGTCACAGCCAGCGGACGTGGCGAAACTGCGCCCCTTGCAGACAACGGAACACCCGAAGGCCGTGCCAAAAACCGCCGTACAGAACTTATCCTGACACCCAAGCTGGATAAGATTTTCGAAATACTAAACAACAATTAACGTTGGCCATCATCATCGCTGCCATTGAGAACCACAAGGACGCAGCTGTTGACGAACTGTGCACCAAGTATTTACAACGGCTCAACGGGCCCTGGAAAACAAGCCTGCTTAGGCTTCCGGCAGCGCGTGTAAAAGATCCTGAAAAACAAAAAATACAGGAATCCGAGCAACTGCTTAAGCTGATAAAACCAGACGATTTGGTCATCCTCTGCGACGAACGTGGTAAAACCCTGACCAGCGAACACTTTGCAGCCCAAATTCAGCAAAAATTAAACACCCTGCGTGGCAACCTGATTCTGGGAATCGGCGGCGCCTACGGATTTACACCTGAAATTCTGGCCCGCTATCCATCCATTAAATTATCCGAATTCACCTTCCCCCACCACCTTGCCCGGCTTGTGCTTTGCGAACAATTGTATCGTGCCATGTGCATTAACAAAGGAACCGGATACCATCATGCCTAGGTTTTTTCGTAATTTTGCGACCAAATGAACATTGAGCAGGTACTTTCCGCGCAAATCAGCGAAATCGTAACATCGCTTTATGGCGAAAAGCTTCCCGAAGTCCGCTTGGAGAAAACCAACAAGGATTTTGAAGGAGATTTCACCTATGTGGTATTTCCGCTGCTGCGTGTTAGCCGCAAAAACCCTCAGGATACTGCCAATGAAATCGGAGAGAAACTGAAAGCCGTTGGACATCCTGTGGTGGCATACAATGTGGTAAAAGGATTTCTGAACCTCAGCATCAGCAACAGTGTGTGGGATGATTTGCTGCAAACACAATGGAACAACCCTGAATATGGCAACCAGCCTGCCATTCAGGAAAAAGTGATGGTGGAATATTCATCACCCAATACCAACAAACCCCTGCACCTTGGTCATGTGCGCAACAACCTGTTGGGTTTCAGCATTGCTGAAATTATGAAAGCCAATGGATACGAGGTCATTAAAGCCAACCTGATCAACGATCGCGGAATTCATATCTGCAAAAGCATGCTGGCCTGGCAGCGTTTCGGCAATGGCGAAACCCCCGATTCATCGGGCCTCAAAGGCGATAAATTGGTGGGGAAATACTACGTAGCGTTCGACAAAGCCTACAAAGCCGAAGTAGAAGCAATGGTAGCGGCAGGCATGGGCAAGGAAGATGCCGAAAACAAGGCGCCGATTTTGTTGGAAACCCAGGAAATGCTCAGGCGCTGGGAAGCCGGGGACGAGGTCGTGCTCTCGCTTTGGCGCACCATGAACGGTTGGGTTTACAAAGGTTTTGAACACACCTACCACCGCCTGGGCGTGGATTTTGACAAATACTATTACGAAAGCAACACCTATACCCTGGGCAAAGACATCATTGTCGAAGGCTTGGGAAAAGGCGTTTTTTACCGGAAAGAAGACCAATCCGTATGGATTGACCTGACCGCGGAAGGCCTGGATCACAAGCTGGTGCTAAGAAAAGACGGCACATCGGTTTACATTACCCAGGATATTGGCACTGCCGACCAAAAGTACAGCGAGTACCATACCAACCGAAGTATTTACGTGGTGGGCAACGAGCAGGATTACCATTTCAAGGTACTTTTCCTTATCATGCAAAAGCTTGGCAGGGCCTATGCACAAGGCATGTATCACCTTAGCTACGGCATGGTGGATTTGCCTAGCGGAAAAATGAAAAGTAGAGAAGGCACCGTGGTAGATGCTGACGACCTTTTGGACGAAATGCACGAAACGGCCAAAGCCAAAACCATTGAACTTGGCAAAACCGAGGGCATGCAGGAAACAGATTTGCAGCAACTATACGAACGTCTGGGTCTTGCAGCACTCAAGTTCTTCATCCTGAAGGTTGATCCCCGCAAACGCATGCTGTTCAACCCACAGGAGAGTATAGATTTTCAGGGCGATACAGGACCTTTTGTATTGTACACCTACGCCCGCATTCGCAGTGTGCTAAAACAAGCACCGGAAGGTTGGGAAGTGGATGGTATTTCCCATGAACTGCACAATACTGAGCGCGAAAACCTGGAATTGCTGTACCGATACCCCGAAGTTATTCGGCAGGCTTGCAGGGATTACAATCCCGCAGATATAGCGCAATACAGCCTGGACTTAGCCAAGGCTTTCAACAGGGTTTACAATGAGCTTTCCTTGCTTAAAGAAACAGACCCAGTCAGAAAAGCCAACCGCTTAAAGATTGCCCACTTTACGGCAAATACACTCCGTCATGCCTGCAGCCTTTTAGGCATAGCGGTTGTGGAGCGCATGTAATGTTTATTACTTCTGCTCGTTTAATTTAAACAGCAGTCCTGCCTCAAGACTTAACTGGGGAAGGAAGATGGTTTGCGCACCCGTTGCAGAAGGCAACAGCGGCAACCTGAAACGTGTATGCACAAAGGCATTTGTTTTCTTAAACATGATGTAATCAGCACGATAACCGGCGTTCAGCCAAACCATACCCGGAAAACCACGCAGTTCATCGTCTTTTACCGACATGCGGCTTTCGCCATCGCTGTTTGAAAACCCAAGGGTCTCTACAAAAACCCGATCGCGCAACAGAAAACCAGCCGAGAGGCCATAAGTCCACCACAAATTAAATTCCTTCAGGTTGCTGGAATAGCCTTCAGCACTTCTGTTTTTTAAGTAAGAAAACTCCAGATAATGGTAGCGAAAATCCTGATTGATTTGCAAATGACCGGAGCCAACCAAACCGGCCACAATGCCTATTTTAGGGTGTATAACGTCTCCCAGTTTCACATCGGTAATAGCACGCCGAAAACCAACAGTATTGTAGGAAACACCCATCACCGTAGCTTCCAGAGCATTCACTTTGCGGGTATAAGCAATCCCCATACCGATGTTTTGACCGGGCCTGTCTTCTTTGTTTAATGAATCCCTAAATACCGAGCTGGAAGCATAATAATTGGGGGGCATTTTTTGGCCGGCCATGAGCCTGAAACCCAGGGAAGGCGAGACAAAAACATCCAGTGTTTGTGCTTCCTTGGAGCGCTGTGCCAACAAATCCAACTGACCAAAAAGCAGCAATGCTGCCATCAAAATCCGGTTTATTCCCATGTTAACGATTTAAGTTTATGATAAAAGCGCCACACCCCAAAAGCTGCAGCCACAAAAAGTCCCAGGGTAAAGCCCGTCCATACGCCGAAAACTTTGCCATCCAGCATTATTCCCAGAAAATAGGAAGCCGGCAGCGATACAACCCAATAGGAAAGCACTGAAATGATAGAGGCCCAGCGCACATCGGTAATTCCGCGCAGCAGGTTCATGGCTCCCGCCTGTACCCCATCGGCCAGCTGAAACACCGCTGCCAGGAAAAACAATGGCAGGATTATTGGCATCACCTCGGCATCTACGCCATACAAAGAGGCAATTTGCCGGTTAAACAGCATAAACAGGGCCACATTGAACAGCTGAAATATCACAATAATAAAAAACGTAGCATAGGCTACTTTTCGTATGGCTTCTTTGTTTTTTTCGCCAAATGCGTTTCCGGTGAGGATAGAACCTGCAACCGCCATACCGCTTACCACCATATAAGCCACAGAAGCCACGTTTAAAGCCACCGCATGCGCTGCAACCTGTGCAGTACCCAGCCAACCCACCATAAGCCCGGAAATGCTAAAACAAGCCCATTCTGCGAAGGTTTGCAGACCTACAGGTAACCCCAGTTTCCACAGGGCAGAAAGCTGCACTTTAATTTCAGGCCACGCAGGCATCGCAGGTGGACGGTAAATGGCCAGAAAGCCAGAATAACGAATATACCAGATACCGGCCAACGCCATTCCCACACGGGCAATGAGTGTAGCCCAGGCGGCACCATACATACCCATGGCGGGTAAGCCCATGTTGCCGTAAATAAGGCCATAATTGAGCAGCACATTTAAAGCAAGTCCGCCAAACGTGATGGACATAGCCACTTTGGTATGGCCGAGTCCGTCGGTGTATTGCCTTGATGCTGTTGAAAGCAGCATGGGCAAGGCCGAAAAGTTTATGATGCGCAGAAAGCCCGGCGTGAGTTCATTGATGGAGCCATGCTGCCCAAGGTAACCAAAGTTGCGGATAATGATTTCCAGCGCAGTAAATTGGCAAAGGAACAACAAAATGGCAGCCCACTGGCCGGCGCGATAGGTGGCAAAGGTTTCCAGGCGGTTACCCTCTCCAACCTGAATGCTGACGCGCGAGCTGATGGCAAACATTACCCCGAAAGTGACGCTGGACACCATGAAGAAAATGCTGTTGGCCTGGTTTGCCGCAGCCAGCACATCCTTGCCCAAATGCCCAACCATGAGGGTATCGGCAACACCCATCAATACAATGCCCAACTGCCCCATAATGATGGGCAAGGCAAGCACAAAGGTTTGTTTAATTTCGGCTTTGTAAGGGGTATAAAGGCGTTTCAAGAAGTGCAAAAATAAGGAGAGTAAAGCTAAAAGCAGATAACCCACTTCTGATTAGGGCCAAAAGACCAAAGAGCAAAACAAACAAGAGCGGTGGCTAGTGATTTTGTTTTTTGTAGATTTATATTTATTTTCGAATAATGTCGGGTACATTCTCTCAGATTTATATACAAGTTGTGTTTGCGGTAAAAAGGAGGGAGTGCCTAATAGAAGAAGCTTGGGAAGAAGCATTATACCAATATATAGGTGGAATTATTCGTGGGAAAGAACAAAAATTATTGGCGATAAATGGGACTGCTGATCACCTGCATATTTTAATTGGGATGAAACCGTCTTGTTGTTTATCAGATTTGGTGAGGGAAATTAAAAAATCATCGAATGAATTTATAAACCAAAAGAGATTATCAAAGAAAAAATTTCAATGGCAGGAGGGATATGGGGCTTTTTCATACAGCCATTCGGCCCTTGATGATGTTATCCGATATGTTAAAAACCAAAAGGAGCATCACAAGAAACAAAACTTTAAGGAGGAATATGTTTCATTTCTGAAAAAATTTCAAGTTGAATATAAAGATGAATATTTATTTCAGTGGCTGGATTAAAAGTCAGATTAACATACAAATTAACCATTTAAAAAAATCCCGGGTAATCTTCGACCCCGTCGGGGTCGCTAATGCCTTTACATCATTGTTTTATAAACCTACCATCCCTTTGGGATGTTTAGCTGTTTTTTGATTAAATATTCCATAATAAAACAATCCTCTTAATCAATAGAACATGATTATTCATCCCACCGAACCCGGAGGGTTCATAGCCCTATAGCCGCAAGGCGTAGGGATATTTCCGACCCGGAAAGGGTCGAAGAATTCATTATACAGTAATTTTCTTTATAGTGGTAAATAAATAATCAAATAAATCCAAATTTAAACAATCCTCTTAATCACCAAAACATGATTGTTCATCCCACCGAACCCAGAGGGTTCATAGCCCTATAGCCGCAAGGCGTAGGGATATTTCCGACCCGGAAAGGGTCGAAGAATTCATTATACAGTAATTTTCTTTACAGCGATAAATAAATAATCAAATAAATCCATATTTAAACAATCCTCTTAATCAACAGAACCTGATTATTCATCCCACCGAACCCGGAGGGTTCATAGCCCTATAGCCGCAAGGCGTAGGGATATTTCCGACCCGGAAAGGGTCGAAGAATTCATTATACAGTAATTTTCTTTACAGCGATAAATAAATAATCAAATAAATCCATATTTAAACAATCCTCTTAATCAACAGAACCTGATTATTCATCCCACCGAACCCGGAGGGTTCATAGCCCTATAGCCGCAAGGCGTAGGGATATTTCCGACCCGGAAAGGGTCGAAGAATTCATTATACAGTAATTTTCTTTACAGCGATAAATAAATAATCAAATAAATCCATATTTAAACAATCCCTTTAATCAATAGAACCCAATTATTCATCCCACCGAACCCAGAGGGTTCATAGCCCTATAGCCGCAAGGCATAGGGATATTTCCGACCCGGAAAGGGTCGAAGAATTCAATCGGCCGTCGATATATTGGTTTCATAATTTTTTCAATCAGCGCCAAACCCCGACCTTTGCAACGTGCAACTGGAAGTGCTTTATGAAGACAACCACCTGATTGCGGTGAACAAACCCGCAGGTCTTGCCGCGCAAGGCGACAGCACCGGCGATGTGCACCTGCTGGATGTGGTTTCGGATTACCTTGCCCACAAATACAACAAACCCGGAAAGGCCTTTGTAGGACTCATACACCGCCTGGACAGGCCCGTAAGCGGCGTTGTACTTCTGGCCCGAACCTCCAAAGCCCTGTCCCGCATGAATGAACAATTTCGCAGCAAAAGCACCATCAAAACCTACCGGGCACTGGTAACAAAAGAACCACCAACAAACCAGGATAAACTTATTCATTACCTGGGAAAAGACAGCAAAACCCACCGAGCCCTCACCTACCTCAAACCCAAGGCAGGAGCCAAAGAGGCCATACTTAACTACCAATACCTGCAACAAACCGTCCAGGGATTTCTGCTGGAAATTAACCTGGAAACCGGACGGTTTCACCAAATACGGGCACAGCTTGCCAAAACCGGCATGCCCATTTTGGGCGACGTAAAATATGGTGCCGGCACACCGCTTCCGGATCGCAGCATTGGCCTGCATGCACATTCCCTTGCTTTTGCGCACCCCATTACCGGCGAATCCATACACATTAAAGCCGGCTACCCCCAAAAACCCTGGTGGCAAGGCTGCGCCAACTAAATTTCAAGGGCCTCACTAGGGTCCCAAAATAGCTGCCGAAAAGCAACAATCGCATCATTTTCAACCACAATGCCCTCGGCTTCCAAAAGCCGCTGCATTTCATTCCCACCGCCAAAATGCGCTTTTCCGGTCAATTGCCCCAACCTGTTTACCACACGATGCGCAGGCACAGGATCAGCAAGACCATGGCATTGGTTCATCGCCCAACCAACCATACGGCTACTTTTGCCCGTTCCCAAATACCGCGCAATCGCTCCATAAGAAGTCACGCGGCCATGCGGAACAAGCCTCACAACCGCATAAACATTGTTAAAAAAATCATTTTTATCCCGTTCCATGTCAGTTATGCGCTTTTGGAACAAAATTTGTTAATTATTTCAGGAATTGCAAACCGCATGAACATCAAATATACCTTAAACCTGTTGTTTTTTATGACAACCGGCATTGTGCTCAACGCACAAATTATTCCATACCAGCGCACTGCACCCGTGAAGTATAACCGTGTAGGGGTTTATCCAAAACTAACCAATACCAAAACATGGGACGGAACCGAACCCGGAACCTACAGTTTGAAATTTAAAATCAAAGGGCTAAAACCCGGCGATACCGCGTATATCGCTGATTATTACCTCGACAACAAATACCTGCGCGACACTGCAGCCGTCGATAAAAAAGGCATGCTCACCTTTACCGGCAACAAAAAACTGCAACGCGGTATGTATTTGTTTGTGATGCCCAAAAAAGCAGATTTCTTCGAGTTTATTGTGGACGATGATCAGGACTTCACCATCAGCACCGACACCCAATTCTGGAAACGCGAGTACTACAAAACCATGAAGGTGGAAGGCTCCGACCAAAATGCGGCCTTTGCAACCTACCAGAATGGCCGTGTGCAGCTTGGGGTAGATATTGGAACCCTGGATGAACAAATCAAGAAAGAAACTTCCGAAGAGGCTAAAAAAGGATTGCAGGAAAAGCAAAAAGCCCTTTACGAGAAAAAAGAAAACTACGACAAAGATTTTATCGCTGCACACCCCGACCACCTGTTGTCGCGCTTCCTCTATGCCATGATGGACATTAATGTTCCAGAACAATTGCCCACCAAAGAAGACGGCAGCAAAGACAGCTCATTCCCTTACCGCTACTACAAAAACCACTACTGGGACAATGTGGATTTGGGCGACGATGGCCTGGTGCGCATGCCGGTTAATTTCATCAAACAAAAACTCAATTTCTATTTCGATAAACTGGTGAGCCCGGATCCGGATAGCTGCATCAAGGAATGCACCATCCTTTTGGAAAAGGTAAAAAACACCATCGATATTGAGCACTTCTTTGTTTACCACCTCACCTACAAGTTCGAAACCAGCAAAATCATGGGCCAGGATGCTGTATTCGTGAACCTCGCCCTCAATAACTATTGCAATGGCAAAGCCTGGTGGACAGACAGCGTTACCATAGATAAAATGTGTGATGCCGCTGTACGCAAATCTGCAACCCTTGTGGGAAGGTATGCTCCACCCTTGGAATTGCTCACCCCAGACAGCGTCTGGATTAACACCGCGTCCATCAAAGCACCTTACACCATGATGATTTTTTGGGATCCCACCTGCGGACATTGCAAAGAAGTAATGCCCAAACTGGCCAAGGTATATGAAGCGAATAAAGACAAAGGATGGAAAGTTATCGCCCTCTCCAGCAGCGATAAAAAACCCGAATGGATTAAATACCTTGCAGAGCACCCCGAAGTGAAAGGGTTTGTGCACCTGCTTCGTGGCGTTGTTCGCACGGAAGAGATGGCACACAATATGCAATCTTACTACGTTGTAACCAGCCCAACCATTTTCGTTTTAGACAAAGACAAGAAGATTTTGGCCAACCGCATAGATGCAGAAAAAATAGAAGAGTTTATCGGCCATTTCGAAAAAGAAGAGCCTGCCAAAAAGAAATAACCGCTACCGGTAATTCTTATTGATCCATTTTTTACCGTCCTTATACATGGTGCCGGTAAAATAGGTGAGCCCGTATGACCAGTATGGACCTGTGAAATTGGTTGTTTGCATTCCGGAGAAACGAACCCCTACTCCGGCATAGAAACCAAAATAGCGCAAAAACCTAACAGTACCGCCAATCCCGGCCTCCAGGGGCACGATGGTTCCCAGATTCGCTTTGCGTATATCTGCTCCACGCTTTCGGTATTCCCATCCGTTGCCTATTCCCGCCTGAAAGGAAGTAACAACCTCAAAACGCCAGCTTTGGTGCACATAATACTCAAGGGTGGAGCTGTAGTATTCAAATCCCTGGTTAAGCGTATCCTTGTCGATGGTTTGAAATAACTTGCTGTTGTAGTAGCCCGTCCAAAGCGCCACTTTACCAAAATCAAGCCCGTAGCGCAGGCCATTCACATCCACAGGCACACCGCTCATGATGGATTTTCGGCTGTCGAAGCCCAACCTTAGTCCCGGTGTTTTGAGCATGGCCAAACGAAAGGTATCTATGGGATTCCAACGGATGCGCGCCGTATCCTGGGCTTTTAAACCAAAAAGCACCAACATTAAGAAAACAAAGCCTGTTCCTTTGCGCACGGCACGAAAATACAACCACCGGCGCGGTCGTTATCCCCAAGTAAAAAAATGTATGCTGCACTGTGCATGCAGCCCGCTAACAAAACATTACGCTGATTATTGTCCGGCGTTTTTCAAACAACGCTCCATATCCTGTATCCACTGCTGCCTGAGCCCTTCAGGCTTCAACACCTTAATCCTGCTGCCATAACTGCGTATGAGCATATTCAGCTCTTCGGACAAATGCACGGTGATGGCCAATGTGAGCCCGTTTTTAGGATGATTTTCCAGAATCTCCTGCGTAGGATGCAAACAAGCGGTGAGCACATAATTAGCGCTTTCGGGAGAAAACCACAACTCCACCCGCTGCGGCTCTTCCTTGTTCACCACCGTAATCCCAAGCGAATGGGCAAAGTAGGCTTCCGCATCAAATGTTTCGGAGTACGTGTCAGTGGTCATCAGGGCTTCTGTAAAGCGGTCGAGGCCATAGTTGCGCACCTCGGCGCGGTGCGGTGCATAAGCCACCAGATACCAGCGGTTGCGAAATTCCTTGAGCAGATAGGGATGAATAACAAACGGCTCGCTCTCTTTGCCGCCAAATGGCCTGTAGCGAACCTTCATGATTCTCTGCTGCAACACCCCATCTACTGCCTGTTCAAAAATCCCTTTATCAGGCCATTGAGGTGGTATTTCCATTTGGATAACCCTGTTGTTTAACCAACGACCTGTTGCACTTCCCACCCTGATGATGCGCTCGAGTTGTTCAATGGGGCGATGTATTTCTGCCAGATAAGGCACACCGGAAAATTGCGTAAGAATGGACGCCGCGTATTTTAATTTCTTTATGTCGGTTTCAGTTATTGGAATACCGGTAATGGAATATCCGACGGTGTCGTAGGCATAGCCCTTTTGCACTTTATCATAAACAATGGGCGCATGGTAGGACAAATCATCGTTATACCGCATGTTGTTGATGTCTTCATCCAGCGTGCGCGCGCCTATCCGGTAACCCAGGCGGTTTTCGATGGCTTCTATCAACGTTGCTTTGCTGGGAAAAGAGCGCAGGCGCAACAATTCATCAATGATGCGGTATCGGCCCAGGGCATCTTTGTTTATTGGCATAAAACGAAATTACACCAAAAAGAATAAATAATATCTACTTATATTGTAATTAACCTATCGTAATATTACGATTTAGATTACTGACAAGAGTTTATAGCCCGTATTAATTTTCTGTCATTCGACAAATTCCGTTCTTTGGCAATGCGCTTTAGTTCCGAAACCTGATCAGTATCGCAATCGCTTTTTATCATCCATTTGGCGATAATCCATGCGGCATATTCATCGGAAAAGCGGTAGAACAGACGGATGCGTTTTTCATAGGTGATTTCCATATCTCCTAAAGGCTTGCCCTGCAATAGTCCCAGCAATGTTTCCCTTGTCACTGCTGATTTTTTATATTTATCTGAAAGCATCTTGCACAATAAATCACCTGTCTGGCTGTAGGCAATACTGTTCGCTGCCTGCCTGTTCATGTACCATTCATCTGCTTTATCAAAACCCCACTCCTTGAGCTTATCCCACATTTCATCCTCAATCTTTTCGGCCACAAATTCCTCCCATTTGAAGTTTTCTTCTTTCAAAACAGCACTTTCCTCGAAAGTTTTTAGGGTAGCAGGATGTTCTGCAAGGATTTGTTTTTCTGCGCTGCTCAGGTAATGCAAATCATCGGCGGCGGTTCTGGCTGCAGCTGCAGATTCTTCCACAACCCTAGCTTCGGCAGCACCTGCCTTGACTTCGGCGCTTGCCACCTTGGCTTCCCGGACACAAGTCTTCAATGCGCCACTTAAAAACACAAAAAACAAGATTCCTGCATGTGCTCTAAACATGCCTCAAAAAAACAATAATTAATTCAAATAACTACCATCATTTCATCAGAATTATACAAAGCCATCAATCATCATACAGCTTATGTACAGGCACCTGCAAAGTTGGTCTTTGTTGACGTGGATCCACAGGCAGAGGCTGCGGAGCCGGTTTTATTTTTTTGTGCTTTTTATGGTCTTTATGGCTAAAAACCACCACCCCATGATACCAGGTGGCGAGCCAGATGCTGCTGTCGGGCGCCACCACAATGCGGTTAATACCATCAAACTGGCCGTTTAAAGGAACAGAATATACTTCCCAGTCTGTTTCATTATTGACAATCAAATGCGCCCCAAACTGGCTGCCGGCCATCAATCTACCATCGGGCAGCACGCCCAGCTCGTGGGCGGTAAACTGCCATGAGCCATTAAAATTATAAAATGCAGTTTGCGGAATTTTATCCGCTTTCACCCAACCGGAATCGCTGCGGCACGAGAGGTTCAATCCGGTGAAGGCAGCAGCCCAGAGACGGCCCTTGCCATCTTCGGCGGTTCGGTACAAGGCCGCATCACTCAGATGGGAGCTTCCCACATGCACCCCACCCCGGTTTTTGGGAAAGCGGTAGCGGTAGGTACTTCTTCCAGTACTCACATCCACACAGCAGTCTCTGTAAGGCGTAAGCCCCATCACGCCGGCATCCTCACGCAACAGCGATTTGAATTTACCGTCACGGTAAAGAACCAGTCCGGATATACCGCCCAGGAGTAAACCACGGTTGGGCACTTTGCAAACCTCCATGGCCTGCAGACTGCTCTGCGGAAAATTGATATATTCCCAGGTGTTGTTATTCAGGTGGTAAATGACCAGTTTGCCAACAATACCTCCAATGGCCAGGGTTTGCTCATCAATAAAGGCAATATCGTTAAACCAGCCATAAACAAGCGAATCCGGTAAAATGGGCTTTACCACATGCCAACCTTTGCTGTCGTAATAATTCAGGCCAAAGTTGGAGGTAGCAACCCAGGCACGGCCTTTAGCATCAAACTCAATATCGGTAATAAAATTGTGCTGCACACTGCGGTTGGATGTATCGTAAAAGGTCCATCCATACTCGGTAAGCGGTTGCGCAAACGCGCACCGGGCAACGAACATCAATATCAAAAAGCAACTTCGCATGGTCATCAATACCCCAAACAGGGAAAAGGTAAATGGGAGGCAAAATAAATACCTACTACTGAAATTATAAGATCGTGGTTAGGCAATTGGGTGAATTAGGGGGCTGGGATAAATATTTAGGCAAAAACAATTACCCAGTTGTATTAATTGTTAGAATTTTATACATTTGAGTAAATCAAATGAGCGCGTTACAGTATAATACAGTTTATCAATCCTTGAAAAAGGTTTCAGCGGAATGGCATGCTGGACATGTGGAATGGAGCTACAGTTATAATTACCTAAAGTTCTATTCAGATGGCACATTTTTATATGTTAAATCTAATGACGACATTGAAAGTTTAAAAGATTGGTTTAATATTGATGTATTTTCTGGACCAAAAGGGAAATTTACATTTGATTATAATCGTATTGAGGCAAATATACCTGCCTCAATAGGTACATTATATCTTGATGGGTGTGCTTACGAAAACAAACTAATAATTAGAGAATATAACAAGGACACCAATCTATTTGAATATTGGGATGAATATAACGTCATTAAGTAGAATTTACATCTAATTACCCATGTATTTGAAAACGCCATTAATATCATCCCATTTGTATTTTCCCTGTTGAACAAGATTTTCCATGTATTCGATTTCCCTTCCAAAACCGGTTAAAATACGACGATTATTTATATACTTAAATTGACCATTTTCTAGAACATACTTCAGTATATCATTTGACTTATCACTTAACACAATTATATCCGCTTTATTGGCAACTAGGTTTTCTAGCCAAGGCTTATTAAACTGATTCCAAAATTGTTCAGCGTTGCGATATAAATCATCATAAACGTTAAGTATTTTAACTCCCATTTTAGATATTGTTTTAAAATTATCTAAACCGGCCTTTGGGAAATTCAACTTTTGAATAATTCTTTCGATATCATTTATCAAGACACCGTTTATATTTTTGTTAAAAACACCAATAACGCCTGATGGATTTCCAAAGTTTCCTTTAATAATTCTGTTTGGCAACCAACTTGGCTTAATATTTATTATCCCTTTGTTTCCTAGCTGTGTAAATTTAGTTACACCACTCGTTTTCAAAATCGTCGGCAGTGCTGAACTAATATTAAATTTAAATACATCCCAATAGGATAAATTAATATTGTCTAAAATCATTTTCCCACACAAAACGGATGGAACAATCATGTAGCCATCCCTGAAGGAAGTGATGGTTGGCTCTGCAGGATAGAAATCAACTATATCGGTACAATTCTTAGTAAAATCATGTACATAATTAACCTTATCAAACCTATTGTTAATTGCATCAGAACAGGGCAAATAACCTGCGGGAGAAAGGGAGTAACAAACCGAACTATACCCAATTCTAAATTTATTATTGATGAACTGAACGCAACCCGCTGTGTGCTTTTCAATGCCTTCAGGCAAATCGGAAGTTGATATATCATAGACATAGACTTCTTTTAAATCTGCATTCGCATCCCAGGTTGGTTCAAGGGCCACGGACAAGCCTGCAGTATACAGCACCTTACCATCCTGATCCAATTCATCGTAATAGCCCATGATAAATTCAGGATGGGTATTTACAAAATTGGCTACGTGAGTAGCACCAATTGTCCCCAGAAAACCTCGGTAAGCATCCGTTTTCCCGCATAATAAATCTGGATCAAATTGCTGAAATGCTTTTTTGGTAAGCACATAATCTCCCGATTTAAAAAGAGAATCCAGCCTTCCTGCATTATCCATCAATCCCGCAGACAGCATGGAAAGTATCGCCATCTGTTTGTTTCGGGATACCGCAGAGTTTAGCAGAAAATGCAACCCCTTTCGAAGCTTATACCAAGGCAAAGCCGACAAACTGGATTGACAGGAATTTAATACCAGGTTTACTAAATTATTTTCTGAACTATTATTAATACTATCAATGGCTGATGATAGTTTTTTTGTTTCAATTTTTATTAATGCATCATCCTTGCAATTATTTGAATTAATTAATTCCTTTTTAAACTGATTATAGCAAGCAGGATCAGCCAATAAAAACAACTCAGGCCTCCAGTTTTGCTCTTGAATCAGTGGATCAACCAAGCCCCTTATTTCATTGTATTTGCGGGACCTTTCCGTCGCTAAAAATGAAACTTTTTGTACCTTATAAAAACAGGAAGACTTAATAATATAAACCGGAACTGTAAGCCGACCTACCCGGTACTGTAAAGTCCCTGTGAATCCAGAATATTTTTGAAAAACCCCAGCAGAGTCAAATTCAGCTTTATGTTCTTCTATTAATGTATAATCATTACCATTTTTCCTATACACCTTTAAGCCAAAAACTATAAACGGATATTTGTTATCCAGCACCCTGGAAACAAAAACATCTTTGCCGCCTGCAGTATAAATTATCTTTTCAATGACACGTCCGCCAGGATCTAAAAATCCATTGGCAAGAATTTCTTCTTTTTTGCCGGGCAATTCATCATTTATCACATACCTAAACTGCACATACTTCCCCTCCTCCTCCTTCTGCCTCAACCCCCGCAAATAATTCCCCACCTCTTCCTTGTCGTGGATGCGTTTCCATTGCACAAAGTGCGATTGCCCGTGCGGTGCGCTGTAATCCATTAAATTGAGCGTGCTTTTTGCTTTGCCTTCGTCCTCGCCAAACGGATGCTCCAGCA
>CANKVN010000010.1 GCA_947487055.1 Flavobacteriales bacterium | reverse complement strand
GTCGTATTCGGGAAACAGGATTTCATCACCCAAGCCGGCCAGTGGCGCACCCTGACCGCCCAGGGCCACATCGGCCCTGCGGAAATTGGAAACCACCGGAATGCCGCAAGTGGCATTGAGGGTGGCGCCATCGCCTACCTGGGCGGTAAGCCATGAATCGGGCTGGTGAAATATGGTGTGGCCATGTGAGGCAACCAAATCGGCGGTTAGCGCATGGTCTTTGCAAAAGCGCTTCACCAGGTCGCCCAGATACCTGCCATAGAAAATATCGGTTTTGGCATACAGTTCGGGGGTTTGATACCTCAGTTGCGAAAGGCGCACGCGCCACTTTTCGTCGTAAGGATAGGTGGTTGCAGCCAGTATTTTGGCCACCCATTCTTCACCGTTGTGGTGCACGTCACACAGGGCAAGATCAGCACCGTCCATGCTGGTTCCGCTCATTATTCCAATCACTTTCATAGACCCGATGTAGGTGTGCAAAAATACGTTTTAAAGATGAAACCGCTGCAGGTTTTGCGAGGGCCTAAATTTTTGTATGTTTGTGCTACTTATAACGGTGAAAAGAAAATCATTCCTCACAACCGCCGCCCTACTGGCCGTAGCAGGCAGCCGGGCTGAAATCCGCAACAGGATTGCAGAAATTCCGGCGGCAGCAGACGATGAGCAATACTGGTCTGCCCTTCGGGCGTCGTTGTTCCCCATCGAAAACGGCCGTATTTTCCTGAACAACGGCACCATGGGCATCACCCCTTATCCGGTGCTGGCCAGCCTGCAAAAAGGCTTTGAGCATGCTGCCAGCAAAGGAGCCTACCCCGGCCACACCGAAGACCTGCAAAAGGCCATTGCCGAACTGATTGGCTGCGATGCCGACGAAATTGCGATAACCAAAAATGTGAGCGAAGGCATTAACCACGCCTGCTGGGGCATTCCGCTCAGCAAAGGCGATGAGGTATTGATGACCACCCACGAACACGCCGGAGGCTGCATTGCATGGCTTCACAGGGCCAATCTCGATGGCATCGTTATCAGGACATTCCCGCTGGGCAAAACCGCGGAGGAAACGCTTGCTAACCTGAAAAAAGCCGTAACCAAAAAAACAAAGGTTATTGCCATTCCCCATATTCCATGCACCATTGGTCAAATTTTGCCCGTACAGGAAATTTGTGATTTTGCCAAAAGCAGCAACATCATTACTGCACTGGACGGAGCGCACCCACTGGGCATGATTCGTTTCAATGTGCATGAAATAGGCTGCGATTACTACAGCGGCTGCCTGCACAAGTGGGCACTGGCTCCGCTGGGGCTTGGCTATTTCTATATCAAAAAAAGCATGCTGAACAAAACCCGCTGCACCCATGTAGCGGCCTATTCCAGCAATGAATTCAACATGGCAAACACCCCTCCTACGGGCGGCACGCTGGTGGAGAATGCTCACCGCTTTTATTACGGAACCTTTTGCGGACCTTTGTTTGAAGCGGGCCTTGAAGCCCTTAAGCTGTACAAGAAAATTGGCCCTGAACGCATAGAAACCCGCGTGCGCAGCCTGGCCACCTACCTGCAGGAATCCTTGATGGCACTGGGTGACAAAATAATCATGTTCACCCCCACGGAAGCCAAAAGCCGCGGAGCACAGGTGGCATTCCGCATCAACAATGGGAACCCAAAAGCCAGCTCGGAGTTTGTTACTTCGCTTTACAGCAAAAAAATAACCTTGCGCTATGTTGGCGAAAACAATGTGGATTGCATCAGGGTGAGCACCCACTACTACAACAACCGCGAAGAAATAGACACCCTGGTCGCAGAAGTTAAAAAGGCCATAGGATAAGTGCTGACAACCGAAGCCGCTCTCCTGCTGCAACAGTGGCAATTTGGCCGGGATACCTTTACGGTTAGCTCCAGTGGCACTACAGGCGCACCCAAACCTTTCATCCTGAAACGGGACTTGATTGCGCTCAGTTGCCGCCTGACGGCAAATGCTTTGGGCATTGACGCACAAGACCGCATTTACTGTTGTTTGCCCCTGGATAAAGTTGGCGGCATGATGCAGCTATTCAGGGCTGCAGTGTGGAATATTCCGGTTGATGTGGTTCCGGCATCGGCCAACCCACTGCTGCATTACCATGGCAATGGCAGCATTGTTTCCCTAACCCCGATGCAGCTGGGCATGGTGCTTCAAAACCCGGAAAGCAAAACCGCTTTGTCGCGCTTTCGGTTGGTGCTGCTGGGCGGAGCAGGCCTGTCTGCCGAACTGGAAGCGGAACTGCAGCAATGGGAAAAACCCCTGTTCTACCACACCTATGGCATGACAGAAACCTACAGCCACATAGCGCTGCGGCAGGCCGGCAAAGAAACTGCATTTCGGTTTATCCTGCCTACGGAAACTGGCACCGATGCCTCCGGGCGCTTCCAATTCAGGAATGAACTGACGGAAAATCAGTGGCTGCAAACCAATGACTGTGCCGACATCCTGCCCGACGGGCGTTTCATCATCACCGGGCGCGCAGACAACATCATCAATTCCGGGGGAATTAAAATCCAGCCAGAAGCGGTGGAAGCCATGATAGCAAACCATTGCGGGCTGGAGGAAAACACCTTCTTTTGCGCAGGCCTTCCGGATCCGATACTCGGGGAAAAACTGGTGCTGGTGTTATCGGAAGGCACTATCCCGCCTGATTTGGCAGGCATTCCGTTTGCAAACGCATATTTAAGGCCCAAGGAAATAGTTTTCCGAAAAACATTCCTGTTTACAGGAACCAACAAATTAAAACGCCGGGAAACCCTGTTGCTTAGCGGTACTTAACCGGCACCACGGTATAGCCCATCCGCCTGAGGCCAGCAATCAATCCCGCATCTTTAATTAAGTGGGCGGCTCCTACGGCCACAAAGCAGCGTTCGCGGACAAACAAACCTTCCAGTTTCTTCATCCACAGGGCATTCCGATCCTCGAGTAATTGCTTCATCCATGCGGCTTCTGCGGCATCTCCGGTAACGGATTTATCCAACACATACTCAATACTGTCCAGCTGCTGGGCGCTGTAATAGCGGGGCAATTTAAGGCTAAGGGCGATATAGGCTTTCACGGCACTATCCTCCTGCCCGTGGAGCAAGCGTTTCAGTGAACTAAACTGCAGGGCCAGTGAAGGTTTAATAAACATCACCTCGAACTGATCTTCCGCGGTTTCCAGGTAATCCCTCTGGTAGCCATTTTTGTAGGCAAAATCGGCAATCCCCTGATCCATGGGCACCATACGCTCATAAACCAAATCCTTGTATGCATCCACAAACATGCGTTGCGAAAGGATGCTTTCCACCAGGGCAGGCCTGTAATCGTCATACATGGAAGCTTTCAAGGGCGGATCGCCCAATTGCAGCATGCTGTCCAGGTTTTGCCATTCTCTTTTGGATAAGCTATCCGACAGTTTCACCCCCTCGGGCATGGCAGCATAGCGAAACATGGAAAACATGGCACCACGATCGGTTAAATCCACTTCTGTGATGACGCGGGAACAGCGTTTGAGGCTATCCATCGGTGCGGGATGCGCCTCGAAATAACGGTAATTCTCCAGGTGCATGGTTCCAAACAGAAAGGATACTTTTTTGGTAACCGGGTGCGTTACCCGCCAAAGCAGTTGCGCGTTCAGCGAGAAGCATACAAACAGGGCAACAAAGGCAAATATTATTTTTTTCATCGGCTGGCGGTGGGGTTATACTCATGCATTTCCCGGAGGAGAAAATTGTAAAATTCATCCGCTTTATCAGAGCGGTCGCTTGGATAGTACCACAGCAAACCCTTTTGCTCTCCATTTTTCTGCCAAACCAGTGATTTGCTGATATTGTCGGGCATGGGTTTATCGCCGGTGTTTAAAAACACGGCGGGCAAATCCCGAAAATATCCCCTGGCAATGCGGCCGGGCATGGGATACAATTTGATGTAAACGGTGTCGGTGTGTTCCCTTCGGTAAATATTGCCATTGGGGAGCATGTAATACTGGATAAACGCACCGGTAATGCCTCCGCCTTCGGAAATCATCAACCAATTTTTTGTTTTGGTGGGATCGCTAACCCTGCAGGAAGCCATGGCCAGCATAAGAAGCAGCGGGATATAAAAGCGGGCTATTTTTTTCACCATAACCCCAGACTAAAAGCGTACAACATTCCTGCCATCAGGATAAGCAGCCCGAGCATTCTGAGTGCAGTGGAAAGAAACCATTTGCCGGAAAACACGGCCGGCAAACCGGCAGCCTGCATTTTGCGGTAAATAACGAAAGAGGAAACCATGTTATAAACCAAAAAGCTGCCCAGGTAAAGGCCGGTGAGCCATAAGGGTGAAATAAATTGCTGGTATCCAAGAAAAACAAACAGCAAGATAAGCAACGCCAAAACCAGCAACGACGTTTTTTGGATTGATGCGGCAACCTCCAGGTAGCGGCCTTTTTCTTCGGTAGTTAGCACCGAAAGGCCTTTAACGGAAATAAACCTGGCCAAAATGACCAAAACAGCAAACAAAACACCGGCGGCAATCACAATATTCATCCAATACAAAATTGGGGCTAAATGTATGGATTACCAAATAAACACCTTGCGCTTAGGAAAAACCCATGCTATGCTTGGCCTGTTTGGTCCATTTTTCCTCGGTGCACAGCTGCAATACCAGTTCGTGCAGTGGAACCTTTTGCCGCAACAATGCCTGCACGGCCAGTTTCCTGGCGATGTTGTAAATTTCTGCAGCGCTGTACCTATACCTTGCTGCGATGTTTGCTGCCTGCTCCCTGCTTAGGTCCGGAATGGCCTGTTGCCAAATTTTAAGCGCTATATCCTGTTCGGGCAATTCAAAACATACCTTAAAGAGAAAGCGGCGTTCGAAGGCATCGTCGAGGTTGCGGGTCATGTTGGTGGTGGCAATCATGATTCCGCTGAAGTTTTCCATTTCCTCCAGCAAAATATTCTGCAGGGCATTGGTCATTTGATCCACCGAAGAGTTAACGGCCATGCGGCGGGTAATGAGGCCATCGCACTCATTGAGGAGCAAAATGGGCTCAGGATGGCGGTATTCAACGGCTTTGCGGTAATCGTAAAAGAACGATTTAAGGTTTTTTTCGCTTTCGCCCACCCACTTGCTCATGATGTGTGTTACGTCCAGCCTGAAAACCGGTCTGCCGGTTGTGCGTGCCAGCTGCAGCGCCAGTTCTGTTTTGCCGGTTCCGGGGGCCCCATAGAACAGCACGGTGAGGCCGGACATGCGGCCCTGAGGTGGCAATTTGCGTTTAAACTGCTTGAACATGGCAGGGCGAAGGAGCCTTTGCAGGTCGTTTACCTGCTGCTGAACACCGGGTTCAAAAAGCAGGCTGGCCTCTTTAATTTTGGTATGGCAAATGGCATACGGCGGCAACTCCTTCATTTTCTCCTTTATGTTGGCTTGCAGGGTATCTGCCATTTCGGGCAACAACACCTCAACCCCTTTGTTGGTAAGCTCCAGCTCTATATCATCGCCCAGCAGCGAACCACCGGCATGCTGCACAAGCTTGGCCTTGATAGGCGCCCACTGATTGGAGGTTACAACCTTCTTAAGCAAGGCAAAACCGCTGCTGCTGCGCACAAACCTTTCAATGTAGCGCATTTCAAAAGGCTTGTTTTCGGTAATAAAGCGAACC
Source organism: Flavobacteriales bacterium (assembly GCA_947487055.1). GTDB lineage: Bacteria > Bacteroidota > Bacteroidia > NS11-12g > UBA955 > RGEC01. Next base: position 34,361 of record CANKVN010000010.1, on the reverse strand, counting down.
GCAATGGCGCAAATCAAAAACATCTGGCTCAATGGAAGGCGGCGGATATGTTTCACCAGGGTTAATTCAGGGTTCACCGCCATCAGAAACTCCAGTTCTTCGGTTAGTTCCCTGTCGGTTAAAAAATCGTGGTCGAGGAGGGTGTATCGGAAATATTCTGCAAACCGTTGCAGGCCTATAGGCTTTATTTCCCTTAAAAACTGAATATCGCCTTTTCTGGCAGCAGCCCAAACGGAGCGTTGCAAAATAATTTTGCTTTCCATGGGATTGTCGGATTCTCCCACCACCCGCAATTTTCGAAAACTGTTTAATATATCATAGGCATCTCCGCGATTACCCATCTGCCTTTCGGCCAGCTCGTAGAGCCTGTCTTCATTGATAGGGGCAATGCGAAACTGGTGGTGAAAAATGAGTGCAAACACAATCAGTTCATCGCGCGACATGTTCAGGTTTTGGGCCCATGCTTCAATTTCGGCATCCAAAGATTTGCTGTCTTTGTGAAGGCCGCCTGAAACGGTTTTTCTGTATACAGCCGCAAAGCAATCGGCCAGGTTTTCGTTTTTTATTTCCATGAGGTTTTCACAATGTTGATTCAAAAGAAGTATACCCATTCGCAGCCTATCCGCGTAGGAAAGTACTATTAGGGAAAATTTTAATAAGTTTGATTAGCATGTACAATTAAATATCTATAAACTATTTAAACATAGATTTCGATCCTGATGATGCGCGTATTTATTATTTTCTCATCATCCATAGAAAACTGATTTAAAAGCATTAAGGCCATTTTGAAATAATTATTGTCACAAAAACAAATTTATAATGCAGAAAAAAAGCATTAATAGTTACAATTAACTATTGGTGCTTTTTTCCATATTTATGCGATAATTTTGCGGCACCATGCCCAACCCCAATGAGATAACCCTCGCAGAGGCCATCACCATGACCCATGCCTATCAGAACGATTCATTATTCAGCGGCCAAACCATTTCCGCAAAAATCCCCAATGCTGCTTACCTCGAAATCATCAATCAACCTGGCTGTGTTGAGGTGCGGACATATTTTGCCAAAAATGCGGCAGGGGCATTAACCCTCGTGATGGTTGGCGTAGATACCAATGGCAATGATATGACTGCCGGCAAAATCATGAACCGGGCAAAGCTATGCCCGATTGAATGTGCGCCTAATTCTCCCCTGATGTTATAATTGGCATTTTGGAAAATATTAAATTTTTTTATTACCTGGTAAGATTATTATATAATTTGGCCTTGGGATTATGTGTTATTGCAGGAACAGCATCCCTGGCCAAAAGGGGATTTATCCGTTCATTTTCCACCCTGTATCCCTACGTATTTATCGGTGCATTTTTTGAATTTTTGTTTGAAACGAAAAATCATCAATTATTTAGTTTTTATGAAAATATAGATACTATTAAATTAGTATATATTTATGATATCATCTTTCCTATATGCATGGTAGTTTCTGTTATGTACCGTTTTTTCAGAAAACCCGCCTACAAGACTTTGGTGTTTTTATCCTTCATGGCAATATTATGGATTGTGCTCAATGACTTTTTATTTATTTCTATTAATTATATAATGAGCATTATGGCCATTTTAATACTATTGATATGGCAATCTAAAACGCATTCGTTTAAATGGGCAAACAGCATTGACTTCCTGTTTGCATTGAATCTTTACTTCATGTATATAAATTACTTGCAAGCGTATAAAATTGCAGTCTGGAAATATTCCATTATCAATCAATACATGTATAGTATTCAAATGTTTTTATTAATTTCAACCCTTATTTTGATCAATGTCAAATTCTGGAGATCTCTTAATCACTGAAATTTTTTTCCTGCTGTTGCCGGCGTTTATGCTGCTTGCAACCATGGTCTTGATTGCCTACTTCTACTTGCGCAGGTTCAATAAAACCATCCGACGGTATAAAATCCAGAAACTGGAGGAAGTGGAAAATGAAAGAAAACGCATTGCCAACGACCTGCATGATTTTGTGGCCGGGAAACTTATCATGATCAAAAGTGAACTTAACGAAAGCCTTGAAACTTCCGATGATCCGCGTGTTTTTAAAAATATATCTCAGGGCATTACCGATTTAAATAAATTTCACAATGAACTCCGGTACCTTGTTGAGTACATTTATCCCAAAGAACTATTATCCGGCAACATAAGGCAAAGCTTAACACAGCTGGCAGATGACATGAGCAACGCCAACACACGCATCCTTATGGATGTAGAGCTGGAGTGTCAGCTGCCCAAGGCAATAACACATCAGTTATACAGGTTGCTTCAAGAAAAAATTGCCAATATTCTGGTACATGAGCAACCTCCCAAAATCTTCATCGGCCTTTTTGAAAACGAAGAAGACCAAGAGGTTTCATTGTCTATTTCATACAACGCAAGCCAAACCGGAAAACCCATCATTTCTCAATCAAACCGAAAACGCGGCGGCAGGGGCAAACCTATTATCGATGAACGATTAAAAGTGCTGAAGGCCCGGCATCATGCAGTGCACACGGATGGCTTTTTTAAAGAGACCATTCTTTTTCCCATTCATTCATTATCATGAAAATACTGATAGTCGAGGATCATCCCAGCGTTTCACATATTGTTGATATGATGATCAAGGAGATTTCTGCAGCAATTGAAGTTGAACACCATACCCATTGGAAAAAGGCGCTTGAATCTATTCAATCAAATACTCCCGATTGTGTTATCACCGATATTCAAATAGGGGAACAAAAACAATTGAATATGATGGTGGAGTGCCATGAAAATAAAATACCCTTCATGGTATTTTCAAGTTTTATCAACCCCACCATTCTTGGATATTGCGAAGATTACAGGGCCAGGGTGGTGGTGGCAAAATCCGCTCCCATTAAAGAAGTAAAACAGGGTCTGAAATGCTTGATAAACAACCATCGTTACCGCTGTTCCATTTGCCGGGAACTCACGCATACCCAAAACGAGAAAATGGAAGACACGCCCAAGGTCATTTTCAGTCCTGCGGAAGAATTTGTGATACTGGCCCAAATTGATGGCAAAACAACCGTGCAGCTTTCCCTTGAAACGAAAAAATCAAAATATACGATCCGCAACCAACGGATGAGTCTGATGGAAAAAAACGGATGCACCATGGAAGAGATTGCGCGCAGGTATCTGTTTTGGCACACCTTAGGATAGGTTTCTTTGTGCCCAATAATTAAAGGAAGCGCGCGCGTGTGCACGCACTTTTAATATAAGACCTTTTTAAAAAACCGGCTGTTTTTGTCAACGTTGATACAATCATGCTTTCGGGGAAAATCACATAAATCTTTGTGCTCACTTCAACATTTTTATTCATCATTTAATTTAAAAGAACATGACAAAACCTCAAAACACCCAAGACGCGAATGCCGTAAACCTCTTCATTATTGACGAAAGCGGCTCCATGGGCGGCATGGCCGAAAACATCCGCGAAACTTTTACCGGCTTACTGGAAAAGATTAAAAAAGAACAGCAGGACCTGCCCGAATTGCAGCAATTTGTGAACCTTTGGACCTTTTCGAACCACCAGTTCAATGAAAGCATCCGTTTTCAGGAGGTGCAGCGCTGGGATGGCAACCCGCCGGATTACAGCCCCATGGGTGGCACCCCATTGTATGACGCTCTTGGCAAAGCCATTCGCTCGCTGGAAAACAGCCTGTTTGTTAAAAACCTGCCCCAGAATGAAACACGGGTAAGTGTATTTATTTTAACAGATGGCATGGAAAACAATAGCCGGGAATGGTCCCTGGAAGCAATAAGGAACTGCATCAAAGCCTGTGAAGAAAAGGGCTGGGAGTTTACATACTACGGCGCAGACCACGATATTCTGGCCGCAGCAGAAGCGCTGAACATCAAAAACCCAAAAGCATTCAGCAAAACCCGGGAGGGTATGCAGCAAATGGCCCAGGAGCATGTGAATGAGGAATACAATAAAAAACTTGCGTTTATCCGACGCATCAAGTAATCGTTAACGCACCAGGTTTCTGTCGCATTCAATGCGGTAATGCTGATTCCGCTTCCCATGGATAATGTAGGGCATCATGTGCACCTCGTCCATGCGGGAGCGGAATCTTGCTTTTATGCGGGAAATACACTGCATCATGCTGCCGGAATCTTCCGACAACACAAACATGGGCCTGAGAATTTCCTCCATGCGCGCCTCATCCTCAAAAGACCGCACCGCGCGATATAAACCACGCATCTCATCCAGATAGGACTGGCGTTCGCGCATGAGGATGCCTTCAGGATGGTTTAAAAACAGGCGATACACCGCAAAATCCAGCGGCTGCAGCGGAACAGCGATATCAACTTCCCAAAAATGGAGTGTGTTTTCGTACGTATTCACCGCCATGTGCATGCGGTCGTGCATGCCCGAGGCAATCATGCGGCTCATGGCGGGCGCCAGCTGTCCGGCAACCGGAGATTGCTGCATCACCAGCTCGGTTAGCAAACCACGGATGATTTTGTAAAAACCCCGCTCTGTCTCGGTTTGCCGTATCATTTCCAGTACACGAAGCACTTCAGGATCACTGAGCATGGCCTGAGCATCCACATCGACATCTCCTTCCCCATCCTGAAACCGTGAAAAATCGTCCCTGAAAGCTTTCAACAGAATATCTGGGAGGCTTCCGTGCTCCCTCTGCAAATCGGTTTGGGGGCTAAGGCTGTAGGCCGCTTCAGGGCGGTCGGTATATGGGTTTTTCCACCTGTTAAAGCCCGTTACGGCGATTTCCGCCATCAGCTGTACCATGGCTCCTTCCGACTGCAATTGGGGCGCATCGCAGCACCATGTTTGCCCTTCGCTAAAAAACAACAAGTAATGCCGCTGCTGCACAGGCAAATTCAATTTTCGGAGGATTAACTGTCCGGCAACCTTAATATCTACGCCACGGAGCAGCTCCTGGATAATTATGCCTTGTTTTCTGTGGTGCAAATGCCGCAATCCCGGAAAATGGTATTCCCAGTAAGCCTCGTCAGACCGGGTCATGTTTAGGATATCGCCTTCCACATCGGGCGGAAATGCCAGCGACATTTTGCTTTTACCCAGCAGGGCCTGCAGCTTGCTGCGGTGGTGAAACCGCAACAAACCGGAATCCGTATCGGTTAGGTTAATATAAACAAAAGCCCCTTCAGGAAAGAAAAAGGATAAACGGCTGGAGATTTTATTAAAAATTGGTTCCGGTTTCATTGGCAAGATTGCCAAATATACACAGGCCTTTCTCAAAGACCAACAGCTTTCCTTTGGGCAAGGCTGACCAATTCTCGTTATCCGTAATGGGCGCGGTGGCTACAACCACACCGCGTGTATTTGTATTTTTTTCATCTGCCAGATTCAGCGAAACCGATAAATCGGCGAGCGATATGCTGCCAAACGGCGCATGGCGAATGGTTGCGTACAAAGAGGCACCGGACGTATTGGTGTGGTAGGCAAACAGCCGCACCCCATCACTAAACAAGCAATTGAATTTGCCTTGGCGGTTGATTTCCTGCAACAGCGACTGGATAGCGGCATAATCCGATTCCCTGGAAAAAGACAGTTGCTGCTTTTTCATGGCACCCAGGAGGAAACAAAATGCATGTTCCGAATCCGTGTCGCCAACGGGCCTGTAATTCTCCAACTTTAGGGCTTGGTGATCCCGAAGAACGCCGTTGTGGGCAAACACAATGCTTTTGCCACCATAGTAACGCATGAAAGGATGCGTATTTTGCTGCACCTGACTTCCGTGGGTAGCATAGCGCAGGTGCGACAACACGGTGCTACCCTTTAGCCATGTTCCCTGATAAAAAGCATCGAACAAGCTGCTGTTTGCCGCAGATCGCGGCTCTTTCACCACCTGCGCCTCCCCATCCGGGAACCATGCCAATCCCCAACCATGACGATGCGTAGAGGCACGTTGTTTAAATCCCTTTAAGGAAAACTGGGGCCTGATTTCTTCATTAAAATGCAATGCCAATAACTCACACATATTTTTTTCGGTTTAAATATGGTGCAAAGTTGCAGGCGAAGCAGAGCCTCAGCCCAATTTTATCAAGGTTGACATTACAACCCCGTACATCAATTATTTCTTATCTTCCAGTTTGCTGCAAGAGGCCATCAACTGCTTGGCACTGCTTTCCGTAATTGGAGCAAAAGAAACCCCGTTGTGGATTTCATTAGCAATAACCAAATTGATGTAATAGGTTTTACCGGCTTCAAGGTTCATCGACAAGGCAGTGCCCACCCACTGTTTTTTTATTTTTTTCCTGGTGGTTTTGTTCGCAAAAATGGAATGTTCTCCGGCATCCAGTGAAACCGTGGTATAATTGTTATTGGGCAAACCACAATAGCGCACTCCGTCGATATAAATGCTGAATAGCTGATGCTTTGAATCCTCAACGTTAGCCCGGATAAAAACCAATTCGGATTTGCCCCGGGCAGATTGCGCACTTACGCCGGATAATTGCATTAGCGCTATGAACAAAAACAAAATACGTAACCTAATTTTCATGTAATAAACTTTGTGAATTTTTATCGAATTTAGCCACAACCAAGCAACCTACAACACCGCTACAAAAAGGCCTTTTAGGTTTGTCTTATAAAATCTACAATAGTCTTAATGTTATAGTATTTTAGGGCACACATGAAATGCGTATAAACCTTGCTGATTATGGCTTTCAGCATCAAATCAACAAAATACAATCACCAATATTAATTAACCGAAATTTAATATTCATAAAACCTGTGCATGGCGATTACATGGGGCAAACTGATGCAGGAAATAAAGATAAAAAATCCGGTTAGCCAGTTTTCTTGAAATGCGGTTAACAAACCACCTTCCATGCTATACAGCAAAGCACCCAACAGCAGAAAGGCACCTGCAGTAAATGGAAAGGCTTTTTTAAACAACGAGGCATTACCGGCGTTAAGGCCTTTGCGCAAGTGAAACCAGCCATTAAGGCTGTGCTGCCCCAAAAAATACAAACCAAAAGCCGCAGGCAAGGGCAATTGTGTTCCTACTGCCAGCATGCAGGCACTTAGCATCCATGCCGCACAGCGACTGAAAATAGCCCAAATCGCAGCCACGGCAGCAAGTATTAAGGCTGTTTTATGGGCAACTGCGCCATCAAGAGGCAACTGCAGGGTATGCATATTTTCCAGAATGGCATTGGTTTCCCCGGCATGGCCAAGCAACAAAATACCAAGCAAAAGCAAACCCCAAAGCAACTTTTTTACATAGCCCGCATTACCCGGTTTCCATTGTTGCATATCTGTTTCACCGAAATGCCAGGCAGAATAAACCAAGAAAAACAACAACGCCGCATCTGGTACAAGCAACCAAAACACCAGGTAGGCAAAGGCTGCAGCCAGGTAACGAATGACAAAACCCAGTTGGGGACGTCCGTTCAAATTGCCGCTTTCCAGCAAATGATCGATGGCACCATGCGGAAGTCCCACGAAAAGCAAACCCAAAGCAAGCAAAGCATATGGTATCTTGTCAAAAGCATCAGGGGCCAGTACAAGCAACAACCACAGCAATACAGAAGCGAGCAAAACAGCCAGGGAAGCCGTCAATCCCCTGTTTCGTGCGGCAACATCCTGCCATAGTGCTTTCAAGAAAGGCGCAAATGGCAACCGCAGCAGGATACGCAAGTCTTGCGATAGCCGGGTTTTTTCATCCAGAAACTGCAACACTGCAGCGGTTTCGTTTTTGGCAAACAGGGTTTGAAAAATGGGCTTTCCCTTGGAAGGCTGCAGGCTTAGGATACGCAACAGCAGCCGGTCGTAGAAACGAAACCTGCCGGGAGATTTTGGGGACTTTTGCACCTTCCCGGAAACCATTGCATCGGCTATGCTTTCAGCATGAAAAAACATGTTTTTAAATGCATATCCGGTACCGGGTTTCACCATGCCCGCCCTACCGCCGGTATAAACAACACCGGGAATGTCCGACACATCGATTGCGGCTGTGCTCATGGGAATGCAGCCCTTTTCTGAACCAACCCATTCAGCCTCGCCAAAATGTTTATGAATATAGGCTTGCAAAACAGGCTCCGCTTCGGCCTCTGAAATGGCAGAATGACCAAACCGGGTCAGTTCAATCAACAACTCCCCGGAATGGAGCGGCAAAACATACATAAACTGGGTATAACCATCCTGTTCCACAGAAAAATCCATGAGGTCTATACAATCAGGATTTGGGATGCCGGCGTTGGGAACAATAACCACGCCCACAAACGACTGCAGCAAATGCACATCGGCTTGGCCGGCAGGCAAATATCTCGGCGGGCGGCTGTCGAATACTTGTTGAGCTTGCCAGGTAGCTTGTTCGGTTTTCAGCAAAACACCATTTTCTATGGCACTTATTTCTGTTACCGCTTCGGTTTCAAACCGTATTCCATTGTGTTGAATCAGGGCATGAAGCGCTTTGTGCAAATCAGGTCCGGACACACGCCTGTATTTGAGCACGCCCAGGGCTTCTGCGGGTTTGCGGTCAATACGCAAATTGTTCCATTCGTTGCTAATCAGGTTTTTGCAGCGGTCAACCAGGATATCGCTATCGGAAGCCCAAAAGCAAAAGGTTTTGTGTTTGAGTGCCTCGGGATTGGGATCCAAAACCACCACAGACTTACCTTTCAGCAAACCACGCCGTTCCATGCTCAACAACAAAAGTGCAGTAGAAGCACCTGCTCCTGCAAAGAGGTAATCTGCTTTTGTATGTTCGGCGAAGGCTGGCATGTCTAGCATAAAAAAGGGGTTTCTTCACGAATGATAGAAACCCCTTTAGAATGAGTATTTTTATGAATTAATCTTCGGTTCTGCTTAAGGCATAAACAACCAGACCAAATCCAATTTTGTTCACAGCGTCACCAATGTTGTAGATGATGTCCATGTTAAGGTTCAGGTTACCAAAGAAGGCATACCACTGACCATCAGCGGTTCCAACCAGGTAGCCCAATGGGTAGATACCCCAACCGATTACAACGAATTTCAAAAGCGCATCGATGGCTTTTTGAACTGCAGGGCTGCTGGCTTTTGAAAGCTGAGCAACTTCGCCTTTCCATACCATCCATACGATCCAGAAATAAGCCAAACCTGAAAGCAAGCCCCAGAATGCAGCCTGTTTAGGTGCAACGGCTTCGCCCCAGTAGCCTGTTACCAGCATGATAACAGAAGCCAGGATTAGTTTCCACATCAGACCTTGTTTTGCGCCTGCCTTTTTGGTGATGAGGTAAAACTCAACGCACATCAAAGGAACAGTAAGCAACCAGTCCACATAACGGAAGAAGGTTGGTGAATCGCCAGTCTCCAGGTTATAACCCCTCATGTAGTAGTAGTGTACTGCTGCAATAAAGGTGATAATACCAGAAACCAACACAGAAGTCCTCCATTTTTGAGAAGTGTTGTTCAACTCAAAAAAGAAGAAAACAGAAGCGGCCATCATGGCCATGGTGCCGATAAAAAACGTAAATGCTACGTAATTGTCGGTCGCAATTTTTAAATGTTCCATACTTTTGGTTTTTATATGTTGTAGCAAATGAACACAATCCTAAAGTTTTAGTTTGCACTTTGCAGAATATTTCTTATATTACGAGGGCTTTTCAACACTTACAAGGGCTGTAATCGTCGAGTTTTTTTGGCATAAATTCGAATTCAAACCCATCAAAAGGCTTATTTACGTTGGATTTCAGAAAATACACCACCCTCCGTCAAAAAAAATGTCTCAAAAATTAAATTTTTTTAAAATGTGGATAACTTCGATGGTGGAATTGGTGCAAATTCTTTGGAAAACTGCCTGACTTTTCACGGATACCCACCTAAATGAAAGCAGCGGGTTGTTTTACAAATCCAAAACCAGGCTTATTTTTGTTGAATGAGCGCAATCCTGGCGGTGAATGCCATATCCACTTTATTAACTACAGGGTTAAGTTTGCAACACTTTGCAGGCATATCCTAATACTATATAACATACCACCACCGTTGCTTAATTTCGTTAAACAAACATGAACAACATGAAGTCCATTGCCGATTCGGAAACAACCTACACGGAACTGATGATTCCTGCCTATGCCAATTTTGGCGGAAAAGTACACGGCGGATTGCTGCTTTCCGTTATGGACAAGGTGGCCTACGTTTGCGCCAGCAAGCACAGCGGAAGCTATGTGGTAACCGTAGCCGTTGAAGGGGTTGAATTTTTATCACCTGTCGATGTGGGGGATTTGCTCACCGTGAAGGCGTCGGTGAATTATGTGGGCCGCACCACCATGATTGTAGGTATGCGGATAGAATCATTTAATCCCAGGACAGGCAGCTCCAGACATACCAACTCCTGTTATTTTACCATGGCTGCAAAAAATGATGATGGCACGCTAAAAGAGGTACCGGGATTGATTATCCAAAACGAAAAGGAACTAATTAGATTTTGCGAAGGCAAAACCATCCGCGACATTTCCAAACAAAAACGCGCCACATTAAAAAGCAACCTCAAGCACCTGGATAAAGCCGCATTGATGGCATTGTGCGAGCATGAGAACTGCACGATACAGCAGGCTTAATGCTATCTCATACCCAATATAAATTAAGGCTTTTCTGAAAATATGCCACCTATTCCCCTATAGGTTAACCATGTGAAAAGGACTGCTATTAAACCCATAACGATACACCGCGTAATCTTCATGCTTAACAGCCATATGGTTTAATAAAAATCAATTGGCATTTTCCCAAATGTAAATTTCACATTACAGATATTATTTGATATTTTTGAATTTCCTTCAAGGCCTACCCCTCCATGAATAGTCTTTTTCTGATTCCTTTGATATGCGTTATACTGGTTGCATACCTAGCGGGTTTCGAATTTCAGTACCGGGGCGGAGGCAATGCCACACAATACAATCCGGAAGCGCATCTTTCCCTGATAGAATTTTTAACCCAGCACAAAACCAAAACCAAGGAATACCAAACCCCTCCAAAGGAATATGGAGCCTATCAGCGGTTTATTGTGGGAAAACTGGAAGGTCATCAGGCTTCTTTTACCTATGAATATCCGTTAATCAACAAAATCATGGGCCGATCGCATGTATTGCTTGAGCCCACCGAGACATCCAAACAGGTAGACACTTTTGGATTGCCCAAAAGATTGGTTGTGGTTGGTGAAAAAGGCCTTTCAATAGCAGGGGGCGTGAGCCAGGCCGAAATGGACCTGCACCTGAACAGCAACGGCTGGTTTTTCGATAACAACAGCAAATGGGGTGTAGCCTACCACAAGTTATTCAACCAGTACGACACCCTGACTGGCAAAATCGCCGAAGACCTGAAACAGCAGCTTGCCCTGCATGGCGAGGACAACTATTTCAACCGGGTACAAGCTGCACTCAATTTCATACAATTTATTCCTTACGGACAGCCCAACTTTGATTCTGCCGACTGGTACTACCATGAATTGAGTTTACCTCCGGAAAGTTTCATTTTGGGATATGCCGACTGCGACAGCAAATCCCTCTTCTTCGCCGCCATTTTATCCCACCTGATACCGGTTGAAAACATCGTTATTGTGCATTGTATGGTGAAATCGGATTCCAGTAGAACCAGCGGAGCACATGCCATGGCAGCCATTTCCGATTTGGGTATTGCCGGAGAGAGTATCATCCATAAAGGCAAGTCTTATTTATTAATCGAAACCACCGCACCTGTTGCCATTGGAAGTATCAACTGGATATCATGCGAGATAACCGAAATTAATCCCCTGGTGTGATGTACAGTTTTTTCGAATGGCTCAGCGAACTGGAAAGAAGCACACAACTGCTGCTCTTTGGCCTGGTGGTTTTCAGTATGGTTATCATTCCTTATTTCTCCTTGATAGTAAGGTACACCAAGTTTTTACTCAAACCCGAACCCCTGCACATTTCATTTTTCGAACTGCAATCTACACCACACGTGCATGTGGGCAAGGACAAAGAAGGTGCTGAACTGTATGCCAGGATTGATGGCGACGGCATATTTATTGACGGCTGTGCCGCAACATTGATCTGGCAGATAACCGGCGCGCGCAACATCGACATCCTGCCCGTAGGAAAATCCCTGCAAGGCAACTCCGCAACCGTGATTATTGATACCGAAAGTCCGGAATACACCCTCATTGCTACTGGCTTCAACGGCAAAAAGATAACAGCCAGCATTCGAATCCCGGAAAACGAGCTGTACCGTCTTGCGGTTTCGCCACTTGGTGAATTGAGCCTGATGGGCAATGAGCGCTCGTTGAAAACCCAGCCCCTTAGCCGGTTGTGGCCCACCAACAGGCCTTTCTCGCTGGACAAACCCATGATAGGCGCCCGCAATTCCTTAATCAACGCAGGTGTCACCCGGTTGAATCCAGAGCCGGTGGCTTTGCGTAACGACAGCAGAAGGGCACTGCACACTGCTTTGGGAGAACGTAAAATACTGGCTGTATACAACTACAGCACCACCAAATACAACCAAATCCGGCACTTTTATAATGAAAACGAATCGGATTATTCAACACAACAGCAAACAATAAATAAATCAATATAAACCATGAATGAACATGTAGATTATTCGGCTAAACCTGCCTCGGGAGCAACCCGCTTTCTTTGGTGGTGCGCCGGTGCAGACAAGGATATTTTAAAATATTCCAGTTATGCCGATCACGTTAAGTATGTAGGTATTGGCGGTATCGTTTTGGCTACCGGTATACTGGCCTCCCTGTCTATGTTTTTTGCCATCAACTACATTTTTGAAAATGTAGCTATCGCCGTTCCGGTAGGGCTGCTTTGGGGTGCCATTATCTTTAACCTGGACCGTTTTATTGTGTCCAGCACCGGTAAAGGCGACGGCACAGACACCATTACCCCAAAAGAACTGGGCAATGCCTCTCCCCGCCTGCTCATGGCAATGATCCTGGGTTTCACCATTTCAGCACCATTGGAAGTGTATATTTTTCAGAAGGAAATTGACAAACAGTTTTACAAACTGGATCAGGAAGAACAAAAGGCCGAAATCAAGAAGATTGAAGATATTTACACCAAGTCTCCTGAATTCAACAAGCTCAATAAAGACAAAGCCACCATTGAGGATGAAGTAAAGAACCTTGAAAAAGAACGCGAAGATTATCAAAAACGCGCAGCCAAAGAAAACGCTACCGAATTTGGCGGCTGTGGCCCCAAGTGCGAAGAATTCAAGAGAATGGCCACTGAGGTAATGGGCCGGATTGAAGAACGCAAAACCAAAATCAATGCCCTCGACAAAAAACTGCAGGTGTATGATGATGAAAAAACAGCCAAAATCAAGGAACTAAGTTCCGTAAACAACTCATCTCACGGCCTGCTGGATCGCCTGCTGGCACTGCATGCCATTCCCGGCTCTTCTATTCCCGCATGGATGATTCGCTTGATGTTTGTGTTTATTGAAATTGCACCGGTGCTGCTGAAACTGATGCTCATTAAATCTCCTTATGATTATATGAGCGAAAACGTTAACCAGATATTGGAAACCAAACAAGGCATTAACCGCGAGCACATCATCGATGAAAACAGCAAGCTGCACACCATGAAAGGTTTCTATAACCCCAAGCGCATTATCGCCATTGTGGAGCATCAGAATTCCAAGGAAGAAGAAAACGCCAAGGAAGCGATCACGCTGTTTGCCAAACAGGAAAAGGAAGACATTCAGAAAGATCCGGCTTCATTCGTAAAAACGGATAAAAACGCTTAATCAAACGGGCTGCATGGCGCTTCCATTTTTATTTGTTCAAGGTAAATTCAGCGGTAATTATTACACGGACCAAGGCAGCACCCTGGTGGATGGACAGGCTATGCCCGGCCCGGAAAAGCACCATGTAAAGCTATACAGGGGGGAACTTCACGACATAGTGCCCTTGCAGGATTTTAATCCGAAAGAGCACCTGAACCGCGATGCGCTTTTCCTTTATAACGTCACCAATATCCAATTAAATCCTGGTAATAGGCAGTATATCCAGGATAAAATCGTACACGATTTTGAGCAGGTTGTCATTAAAGATGCCAAAGTAAAAGATTCATGGGAAATTGATGGCAAAACCTACGGCATTCTGGAGGGTACTTTTATGGGGAAAATCAAGCAGGCCACCGCAGTGCCAAACCCGGAGCCCAATCCACCGGAACCACCCGTGAAACCGCCATTTTTCCCTCAGGCAGATGGTTGTCTGTCCAAAATATGGGATATCCTGAAATGGTTGTTGTTGCTGCTGCTTTTGCTATTGTTGCTTAAAAAATGCAACCCGAGTGGTTGTAATTTCAAATTAAATAATTGTTCCGATTGCCAGGAAGAAGTGGAACGGCTGCGCAAAAAAATTGACAGCCTGAATTCCGACAACACCATCGGATGCAGCCAGGCAGCCAAATCTGGCGGACGTGGCATTACCGAGAAGAAACACATTCTGGGCAATAAATCAGGGCGCGTGGTGATAGAATATGACATGGAATCGGTACCCGACAAAATGGAAGTATTTTATGAAGGCAACCTGGTTTCATCTACCAACGAAATCAATGGCAATGTGAAGGGATTTGTAGGCGGCAAAAATGCGGCCACATGCTGCGGTGCACTCAGCTTTGATTTTCAATACAACAAGGACGACCACTGCATGGTGCGGGTTACCGGCGGCAGCTCGGATACCAAATGGAAATACACCTTATTCTGCCCCCAATAACCGCAAAAACACCATAGATTGAGATTACAACAATGCCGCTAAGCCAACAAATAGGAATTGACAAAGACATCATGCAGAAACTGCCTGCAGAGGTGGTGCAACGTCAATTGTTCATATTCAATGGCATTTCGTTGATGTTGCTGGTTATTGGATTAATCAGTGCTGTATCCGCTACGGTTTATTCACTCATACTCTTTCACCAGTGGTTTATAGCCATTGGGGTTGGCATTTTTATTGGTATGGTGGTTTTTAATTTATACCGGTTATTTTTAATGACCGGCTTAGACCTCAAAGGCAGCACCCTGGCCCATTACCACATCAAACACGAAAACCTTTACAAAGAGCATAATCTTCACCAGTTGGAAGGAACCGCCTACCAACATCCCGATGAAATTTTAAAAGGTTGGGCGCAAGCCGCAAAAGATAAATTAAGGGATAAAATCTCCATTAATCCGGCTGCTCCACGCAATGCTTTCACCATTGCTGTTCGGGTTTTTGTAATGGCATTGCTGGCGGTGATTTTTGCCAATGGCTTAGAAATACTGATGTTTAGCCAGCAAATAAACCTGGCCCTGGCAGAATTGAAACCCATTCTGCAGCAGCAGCCTAATGACTGGACATACACGCACATCCTAACCCCTACGGCCAACGAACCTTTTATCCTGATTAACGCCAATTCACTGCTGCTCACTTTTGACACCTTGGCGGCCGGTTTGGGTAAGTGGAAACTATTGCTGGACGTGATGGTACTGGCCATTTACATGATTCCATTACTGGTGATCTACAGAAGCACTGAAATAAGGCATGGCGCTTATGTGCAGGAACTGGCCTTGCATGAAATCAGCAAAACCACCTATCATTATTTAATCACCCAGAAATATTGCCATATTTTTCAGGAGCAGATTAAAGGCCTTAAACTGGAATTCAGGAAATACGACCACAGGACAAACAAAGGGGCAGCGGCAGAATAAAGGATGAATCAGGAAAAGAAATATTTCAATATTTCCCAATTGCTTTTTTGGGCTTTAATCATATTGTTGATTATCCTGTCCATTGTAAAATCAGACCTTGGTTTGTTTAACGAACAACAATTATCCAGGCGTTATTTGCTCGACGACTCCTTGAACCGCATTGCATTGCAGGAAGAGCAGGAAAGAGAAGAGGCAGAAAAGGAGGAAGATAACCAGGACCCGAACAGTGTTATCAAGCGCACCTGGAAGTGGGAATCCTTTGATGGCAAGACCTATACCCTGTCATTTACCATTTCAAGAAAAGCCTATGAATCTGCCAAACAAACGCGTTTAAAATCCCCACAAAATGAGGGTTGCTGGATAAACATGTTCCGGCACGACCGAGACGGATTGAAAGACATGGTAGATGGTTACAGGAACATCATACAGGAGCAAAAACTGGATTACAGGACAGCCATGCAGATGGTGGTTTCCAGTGCCCAGAACTTTGACTATACTTACATCACCAACCAACAGGAACCTTGCAGAAACATAAGGGATGGCAATGGGCAAAAGCCAACAGAGGACTGCAAACCCAAACCATATCCTTATGGCTGTTGCGATAATGTAGCTCCATGGGCTGTATATTCTCCTCTGGAATACGCCGTAAACGGAGCTGGCGACTGTGACACCAAATCGCTTTTCGCTATGACGATTTTAAAATATTTAAACATGGGTTTTGATGCAGAAATGCTAATGGGCGATGTAGAAGCAGGGCGCCATGCCATGCTGGGCATATGTGTTCCAAACCCACCGCATAGAAATCTTTCCGTGAGGGATATGCGTTCCGGAAAACGCTATTATGCCTGGGAATGCACACAGCGCAATAACGCATCAGAATTGGGTGCACCAGTGTGGCAAATGTTTAAAAACTGGGAAGTAGTACCTATCAGATAAAAATAATAAAACAACTATGAATACAGGATTAATGAACCTACTGGTATTGATGATTTTGGGAATCGTATACATGTTCGGTTTCACCAAACTACAGCAACGCTTTTTTGCCAAATTTTCCAATCCCACCAAAAACCAGGCGGTGCTGATTGTGTTCGTTTCATCGCTGCTAATGGCCGGTATAAACCTATACCACATTGCCGATTTAACAAACCAGGCATTTACCTTTTTTATGGGCAACAACCAAGTATCCAATGCCATTACCTATGCCATCGGATATTTTACGGGTATGTGGATTTTCTCGTTGCTATTTTTCAGGCTTAGCTACCTGATTGTGGGCCGGCTTACACACGAAGACGAAGATGTAGAATTAACCAAGAATAATTTGGAACTGGCTTGGACCCATGCCATCATCATTATTGTTTTGGCGTTTATCATTGCACCCGCGCTCATCAATATTGCTGCCAGCTTCATCCCGTACCCCACTATCCCAAGTGTGTGATAACAGGCATTGCCTCCATTGCTAGGGAAAATGCAGCATTGCCTTTGTGATTAACAATGGTTGTGCTGTCGTTTATTGAATTTGTTTTTTAATTTTCTTGTACTTGCGGTTGTATTTTAAGGTACGGACGTTATTTCCCAAACCCTTAAACAGCACATAGGTTACATTTATGGAATAAATAGCTCCTGCAGCCCCCAGGGAATAAGCGGCATTATCCCGGTCTTTGTTGTATTGGGTAAGCAAAGCATCCCTGTCCGACTGATTTGTTGCAGCCAGGTATTTGGTGTGGGTTTTGTTTGATTCGTTTAAATAATAAAAACCAAGTCCGGCAAGGCTGTAGGTCAGGGTGGTAATCCATCCGTTACCGGTTTCACCGCGCACCAGGCGTGTCCCCAAACCGGGCACCACCAGGGCCGGAATTACCGCAATGACACCGGTGTTGGACTTGTAGTTTTTGATACCCATAATGGTGTGGTTGACATTGTTGCAGGTAATATCATCAACCACAACCCTGTACCTTCCCGTTTTGTAATCGGCGCTATTTGCCTTCATGTGCGCCAGTGCACGCGTCATCAGTACTGATGATCCGGTGTTCCCGGTTGCAGTAAATCTGCCGCTGTTGGTTTTGGTAAAGGTATAGGTCTGCGAATTTGAGGTGTAATTGATGTTGTATCCAGCTGAAAGCATCACAGGCATTTCTCTGTATAACAATTTTCCCGGAACCTCTTTTTTAACCAAATCAACCACATCTGTTTTAAATGATTTGGGAAAGGTTCCCAGAATATTGGTTTTCCCATGGCCAAAGGTATCGATGTTGTATTTAACCGTCACCTGAAAAGAAACATTCCTTAAGCTTGCATACTGGCTCTTTGTCATAGAGGTCAACGCCTTTTCAAGAATCAGGTATTGATTGGGGCTAACGTCCTTAAGGTTATAAACCTTATAACGCCTTTCGAAAAGAAAAGCATATAAATCCTTGTATTGACTGACCTGCTTTTGCAGTGCAAGATTGCCATTTTTAGATAGCCTAAGCATGAACTCGCCGGTATTGATTATACCCAGATAATTGGTGGTTTTCAGCAATTGATCATATACCTGCCGGCTGGAATCCAGTAAGCGCCTGTTTCTAACGAATTCAACACAATTGACTGCCCTTTGGCTAACCACGCTTGCATACCTGGATTTTGGATAAAGTAGCACATACAGCTCAAGTTTATCGCAGCCTTCACCATCCTTCTGCGGCAATTCCTCGAATTCCAGTTGATGAATCTGCCTGATGATTTCTATTTGGTGGTCGGTATTTTCAAAAGCCTTTACATGCCCTTTCAGGAATGCTATTTTATCGGTTCTTTTGGTAAATTGCGCCAGCGTATCTTGGAATTTACCGTATCTGCTGCGGTGGTATGCGTTAAACAGCTTTTGTTTCCTGTCTGCATTGTTTTCGCTCAACCATCGGGTATAAATCAGTTGTTCATCATTTGAATTTAAGACAGCTATAAGTTTAAGTTCATCTTTTCGGATATTCAGTGCAGCATTGTATCCGGAGTTGGGGAACCGCCTGGTAAAAGCCTCAATTTCTCCAACACTCCCATCATCTATCAACCTTGAATTCATTACTTCCTGAAGCTTTTGCAACGCCAGCTGACGGTTGGTTGCCAATGGAAACTTGTTTACATAATTGTTCAGAATTTCCTCATCGTAATCACTGTCTAGTACTTTATCCCATTCGGCATCGGCCTCATAAAACCTGTACGAATCCGTTGGATAAATAATCACCTTGTAGCGGTGATCGTTTTCATCATATCCGGTATTATCCGCCGAATACTCCCAATCACTATTGTTATTAAGCCGATAATGATTATCCTCTGTCAGAAAATTTTGCTCGCCGGTAATCCTGGATGATTTCAGCTGCAGCGCTTTCAAAACCAATTGGTATTTCCTATTGCTGTTGGTTTGATAAACCAAAAATTTCTTGCCTTCTTTTAAAACCGCCAAGTCTATTTTCTGAAAAAAGATTACATCCTTAAACCTGGTTTTGGTTTCCCAGCCCTCCATTTCACAAGAAATATTTGGAAATGGACCCACATCTACCTGGCTCCTGGTTTTATTGTTTGACACATACCAGCCCCTGGCTGCATTCATTATGACTTCGGTATGCGAAAAACCCCTTATCTGAAACTGAATGAGTTGTTCAGCAGAAATATCTGTTGGAATATCCTGCTGGGCCTTGAGTGGCTTAATACCGGCTAGAAAAATCAGGAGGCATACACACGCCTGCACCCACTTAAGGTTCATTCGCAATCTATTAAAAATCTCTGTGATGCCTGCCACGTTAATGGTTTGCGTCATACTCAGCAACAGCCGCGTTTAACCGTATGAGGCCATCATTAATTTCCCATTTATTGCCTGTGGCATCGGTATACCGTTTTGTACCATACAGCTCGCCCTGAAACTGGAAACCTTTTGCAAATGCGCCATCTATCAACTTCTTCAGCTTTTCTTTTTTGTCTGCCTGAATGTTTATTTCCATAACAATTGAAATCAGTTTGGCCTCTGCATTTGGCTCATAGCCAACAATACGCTCTTCGGTATAGGAAGTGTAACCATTATCTACAGCAACCTCTGATGTTTTCGCCTTTTTCAAATATTCATCAAAACCCAATGTGAATTCGATAGAACCGCTTTTGCCCAGGTTGATGCTTCTGTATAGGCCAGTCTGGCTGGTTGACCAATCAGGAGCATTATCAACAACGGTTTGGCTGCTGCCAGAGGATTCGGATGAATCTTCAATACGTTCTGATGCTACATCATCTTCCGAGGGTGCAGCTTCGGTTTTGGCGGCATTATCGGCTTTGTTTTGGTTTTCAGTTTCGTAGCCATTGCCAATGTAAAAGCCAAATACTCCATTATGTTCCTTCCAGCCTATCATTTCTACTTCAAACACCATACCCCTTCCTTTGTCCTCCTCGGTATTTTCACCCTTAGCAGAAACGGTTATTTTCTGCAGTGCAGTATTGGCTTGTATGCAATTAACCCCAAGGTTAAAGCCACCCATGCTTCCTGTTTTAACAGAACCTATATATTCTTTCAATTTCCCCCAGTCAAAGTAATCGCTTTCTACGATTTCCGAAAAATTGCTTTGAATGAGGACAATATCCCTAACCCCATACCAGTCCTTTACTGCATTGTTGCCTACCATTTCGCCTTTTGCATTCATCAGCTGGAAGTCTTTTCCATCCTTAACGATGAAATTTCCATTGCGAAGGTTAAATACACCATAATCCACACCACCATCCACGTCATCTTTTTTTGTCACTTCGCCTTTGTTGTTCATGAGCTCATAGACAACATCGTCTCCATCTGCCTTTATTCCCAGCAAAACATCATCGTTCAGGCGTGAAAGTGATTGGTATTTTGCCCTTATCTGCACTTCTCCTTTTTCATTCATCAGTCCCCATTCCTTGTCGGATTTATAAAAGATATCATTCCCTATCAGGCTGATCCCCTCATATTTGCTTGAAGCACCAATCAATTTATTCATTTCAGTTGGGCTCACAGCCAATATCCCAAACTCATCTTTGGTATCGCTATAAACCATTCTGCCACCGACCATTTTGCCCACATACGCCCTGTCAATATCCAGGACCAATTTACCGGTTCTATCAATAATACCAAGTTTGTTTTTGCTGTCTGTGTGTAGGCTAACCCTGGCAAATCCATTATCAAAATCATCTATAAAATCAAACTGTGGTTTGCACACTATTTTTCCTTCCTTGTCCAAAACACCCCAAAAGCCATTATCGGCCTGGAATTTGATTAAGCCTTCAATGCACCTCCCAACACTGCTAAAAACCACACCGTTTTGGGGTTCCAGCGAAAACACCTCATTCCCTGAGGCATTGATTGCCGATGGGTGACTTTCTTCCTTGCACACAATGGCAATTCCTTCGCTCATCAAACTGCCCGATTTAAAAGGTCCTGCTATTTGTTTGAATTTTTTCTCATCCTCCATTTTGTTGTAGAACAACTCACCATTTTCTTTCCGGGTGGTAAACACCCCTTCAACCACAACAGAAGGCATTTTTTTGAACTCACCCTCATAAACAATAGCACCAGTTTCAACATTCAGGAGTGACCAGTTACCATTGGCTTTCAACTGAACAGGAATATGGGTTACTGTGGCTTTCTTTCCTGTTTTACCGCAAGAAAAAAGGATAATAGAAAGGGCGAAAAGGACAAATACATTGACTTTGACAAGGCGTAATTTCATCGGATGGTTTTATAAATAATATGCAATATTAGCCCCAATCACAAAATAATACAATACAATATCCAACATACAATTATTGCACCGGCAAAACCAACTGTTATTTATAGCATGCAATTCTACAGCTTGAATGATTCACAGGAAAGGATTTTAGATTTATATAAATCCTGTACTTAAATACCTTGCATAAAAAGTCAAATACCAATATCAAGGGTTGTTTATTACCCGTTACTTCAATATTGAGTTTATTATCTCACCAACACAAATCCAGCCCATTTTTCGGGTTCCGTTGGATATTTATTTCGCATTTCTTTCTGGGCTTTTTCGAAAGACACGACAGGGTTTTGGGTCCTGGTTAAATCTGCGTAAAACAAGGTCATCAGCTCCATAGTCTCTTTATCGGGGACAGACCAAAGCGATACTATGATTTGCTCTACCCCGGCTAATTTAAAGCCGCGCTTCAGGCCAAAAGTACCTTCGCTGCCTTCAATTTTTCCAAGACCGGTTTCGCAGGCTGAGAGAACGACGAGTTTGGTTTTAGATAAATCCATATTTGCAACTTCTGCTGCAGTGAGTATGCCATCTTCTCCAGTTTGTTCAATCATTTTTTGTGATGATCCGGTCCATGAAATATTGGATCCGCTCAACATTAAGCCACTCCTAACCATAGGATTTTGTGAAAAAGAATTGGTTAACCCTTTAGGCTTATTAAAATTCAAGTCGGAATTATCACCGTTTGCTTCAGGGAAAGAAAATCCGTGCGTTGCTATGTGAATGATACCACAAGCTTCTAATTCCCAGTCTGATTTTAATTGCTGTTCAGATGCATCCATAGCGGTTCTCGTTTTTGTAATCCAACTATGACTGGTAAGCATGCTATCAATATGTCTAACTTCTTCTTTTGTTCCCGGCAAATAAACCAACTCAGAACCCATTCGCGAAGATTTATCTTTGTATTGATTTAGGCGCTGCAATTCTCGGTCTATATTTACTGCTAATGTATTATTAAAGTCACTATATTTTTTTTTATTTACTGGTATCCTTTTAGGAATAACATTGTAATTTATTCCACCAACCAAACTAATTCGAGTCTGCCAAGGATTATTATTTTTGAAATTTTTATCGGCAATATACCGCGTTGAGGTAAGTTGATGCAGTTCATATTTATCTATTAAATAATTGTCACACTTTCTGGTATATGTCTGTGGTAATATAGAAATTGGATTACCCCTATTATTGTAGGTTTGATTCGTTATACGATCATTAGATCCATCTGAACAAAGTGCTGAAAATGCAACATTATTTAATTCACCTACAGGACTATAATAAATTGTTTTAATCCCAAATAATAAGGAATCTAATTTTAACCATATTAAATCATATAACTCTTTGAAGTTTTTTTGCTCTATAGCCAATACTATTTCTTTTTGCCTACCTAGTAAAACTCTTTTGGGGCATTCAAATTCAGTCCTGTTAACATATGCAGCATATGTTGTTTCATCAGGTGAATTCTTATAAATCAAAGAAAACTCAATAGCGGCTTCATTATTATTAAGTTGTTTCTGTACATCCAACCAGGTAACATTATATTTAGATTTAAAATTATCGTAACCATATAATAACTTAGTAAGAATCTTATCAATTGAATCTGCCTTTTGAGAATAATTATTTGAAACCTGTGTATTTATATTTTCAGAAATTGATTTATTGTATTGCCTACGCAGTAACTTCATATCTTTATACATTTCACCAATAACCGGATTTTTTTGAGCAAGTAAAAGAGCGTTCATATGGTTAGAAGATTCCAGTAACATTGATTTGGTCAGTAAAGAAGAGTTATAACCTAAGCTGCTAGCTTTATTAAAAGAATCAGATAAATCTGACAAATAATAGTCTAATTTCTTAAATAAATACTTTTTCCCAGTCCAATAATTACTTTTTTCATCCATACTTAACCAAGTAAAATCTTTTTGAATAAGTTCTGAATTGGCAATTAAAAAATCCTCGAATAACTCCAATGCTCTTTCTTTGTTGTTAAATACAGCATAGTATTCCGCCTTTAACCACAAAGCTCTTAAATAGGTTGGATGCAACTTGCCAAGAGTTTTTTGTATAATACATAATGCAGAATCACAATATTTATTAGCTTCTTTGTACTGTTTTTTGTCAAAGTAAAATTCACCAAAAGCCAAAAGACTTTCCGCATAACTCGGATGATTACTTGAAGTTTGGCTCTCAATTTGTATGCATTTAATAAAATAATATTCAGCACGCTCAAATGAATCTAAGGCATCATACAATAGAGCCAAATTATGAAATACAACTGATTTCTTGTTATTTACCTCGTTGTCTTCCCTTTGTTTAATTATATTGAGACACTTTAAATAATACCCTTTAGATAAATGATATTTTTTAGAATTAAAACACACAACACCTAAACTAATCATATTAAGAATATACTCACTGCTATCAATAATAGATTGACTAGTAAAATATAGATTATGCGCCTTATTTAAATAGTAATAAGACTTATCATCATTATTCATTTCCATATAAACAAGACCTATTCGATTATACAGTTTGGCTATTTTATTATTTTCCTTCACATCAATAGTTGAAGATTTCAAAAGAGAAATAAATATAGTTTCTGCGATATCGTATTGCCCAAGTTCGAAATAATCCAAACCTAAGTTATGGTCTATATCAAACAAAAGATCATGATTTGAAGGCATGTTTTTCAAAACAGAATCCTTTAAATTATTTAACATAATAATTGCAGTATTAAAATCACCTATTTTGCTATACCATTCAGACAATATCAATATTTTATCGTAATTAATGTTGGTATTAAATCCTTTTTCTCTAGTAATTTGATCAATCAAAAAATGCATACAAGAAATGCAAGAGTCAGTTTTTTGGGCATAATAGTATGCGCCACACATATTATTTAAATTTTCAAAATACAAATTTCCACTAAACATGTTTGATGCCAACAGATAATTATGTATATATTTTAGCTGTTTGATGCTGTTAACATAATCATTAGTATATGCAAAGCAAAAAGAAAGATAATTCCTAATGTCTACCACAAAGGAATCATCTGCAGATAGGACCTTTTTGTATAAAGAAAGAACCTCACTGAAGTGATAAATAGCTTTTTTATAATTTTCTTTATTATAGTACTGAATAGCTATATCATAGTGAATTTGTTTTAATTTTAAAGTATCTATATAGGTTTGATTATTTAGTACTTTTATACTGCTGTCAAAATATTGATTAGCTGTATAATAATTGCCAATATCAAGAATTCTTGACCCAATATTATACAGCACTATCGACCTTTCATAACTATAATCATGACCTAAATCCATGTAGTTTTTCAGTGCTATAGTTAAGTACTTTATTGCAGTATCATTATTTTGACTGACAATACCGAGTAAATTTGAACAGTATGCGTATTTCGCAGTTAATCCACCAATACTATCATTGGCTATTTTTATTGCATAGCGTATATTTAATTCGGCATTCTCAACAAAATCATAATTTAAATTCATTTCAGAAATGTGTGTCAGAAAATCAATATATTCAATATTTCTGTATTTTTTTTGATAATAATTCTGTAAAAACTGCTTATAATAATATTGTGATTGTTCAATATTATTATTTTTTTCGTAAGATTTCCCAATATAAAAAAGACTTTTATTGTATTCCAGATGGTATACTTTTTTGTTTTTTAAAGCCCAATCATTCATCCGGGTGCTGATTATTAAAAGGCTATCATAACTTCCATTTTCACACATCATCTGATACTTTTCCTCCTGAATCTTGTAATAATTCACCTGGGCCTGGGCTTTCCCGAGATAAATTATCAATAAAAACAATAACAGATTTTTCATGTTGCTAAATTAAAGAATATGAACGAAAGACCCTCGTATAAATAAGCGATATAAAAACATTTCAAAATGATTTAAAATATTTCCTCCACATCACGCATTTATGATTCCACCATTTATCTGACTCTAAGGGGTATTTTTTATATATTTTTACTAGAACTTTTCAAAAGGGTAAATGCATTAAGGTTCTTAGTTAAGTTATTGTATTGTTTAGATAACCCCCTATTTTTGAATTAGAAAATATCAAAATGAAAAAACAAGTTTTTGTTTGGTTTTGTTTACTGAATTCATTAAACCTCTACCCCCAATCCAAACATGCTCTTATTCTGGCTGTGGGTGATTATCCCAGTCCAGTTGAAAATGCCTGGAATGATTTAAGTTCAGCAAACGATGCCCGCATCATTCATGGGATGCTCGAAAAACAAGGGTTTCTGACTGAAAACATTCAATTGTTGCGTGATGCGGCAGTAAAAACAGACACAGTGAATTCAGCATTTAACAGGCTTTTGACCCAAATGAAGGAAGGTGATATATTTTATTTTCATTTTTCAGGCCACGGCCAGCAGGTGCAGGATTTAGATGGTGATGAGGCCGATGGGTTCGATGAAGCACTGGTGATGCATGATGCGCCCATGGTATTCTACACTGGTTACAAATTCGAGAAACACTATACCGACGATTTACTGAAAACAAAGCTGGATGCCATTCGCACTAAATTGGGTTCTAGCGGACAGGTTATTATGGTTATCGATGCTTGTCATTCAGGCACTACCACCCGCAGTGCCAACGAGTTGCTAATCAGGGGAAACAACATTCCCTGCGCACAGGATAAATACGAAGGCACCTCTTATCCAAAAAAGGGAGCCTTTGGCTTGGATGCAGATTTAAGTGCAAAAAACATGGCCAGTTTGTTCGCTTTTTCGGGTTGCAGGGCCAACGAGGTGAATAGGGAATTTAGGGAAGTGAACAACAAAAACGCAACCCAATATGGATCTCTTTCCTATTTTTTGGTTCAGGCCATGCAAACATTAAAAGGGGAAGCTTCCTTTATTAACTTGTTCTCGATCATCAACCAATCCATTGTGGTGGAGTTTCAAGACAAACAACACCCAGAATTGGAGGCCGACAATCCACGGCAATTGATTTTTGGCGCACCGGGCCAGTTTATAGAACAAAAGGAATTTTTCACCATAAAGGGGAATATTGCTTACTGGGCCGCTAAATCGCCTACACTGACCATTGAGGCCGGCAGCATAAATGGCATTTATGTTGGCGACACACTGGGATTATACGATGTGACTGCAGCATCCCCTTCACAGGAAAAGCTCCTTGCAAAAGCATGTATCATGAACGTAGCCGGGCCATTGGAATCGGAAGCCATACTGACTGAAAAAAATCCAGGTTTGGCCCTTGAAGGTGCGAAATACAGGTTATTTCGCCTCAACGGAAGCAAGCCTGTAGCACCTTTGAAGTTAAAACTAGAAATGGGTAAAAAGCAAAAAAAAGAGTTTTTAAAACGCATTGAAGGGATAAATAATATCAGCATTACGGATACTGGTTTTCACTACTTGCTGAGAGAGGAAACCGCTGGAAAAGACAACGGGAAATACACCATTTATATCGGCAATGACCTGAATCATCGCTATAAATCCATGCCTTCTATTTCCCTTACAAAACACGAAGATTATCAGTTTTTTGTGAAAGAACTCATCAATGCCAATAAAATTGACTTTTTCAGAAAACTCAATGTCGTAGATCCCAACGTTTCATTTGCCGTCACTTATACCCAATTAGATACTACAAACAAAAAACCCATTGGTGAAACAAGTTCCCATTTACTGTCGGTTCCATTCAGAAGCGTATATAAAATAGAAATCAAAAATACCTGCAAGCAGAATTTAAATATTTATGTGTTGAACATTCTTAAAAACCAGATTATCAAACCTATTACCTGGGATTCTAATATACAGGAGCTAAAACCCATTGAATTGCGCGGTAATGGCAGTTCACAACTACTCGGTATTCAATTTGCTGACGAGGGTTTTGACCAATACTTATTTATTGCTTCAATCAAACCGTTAAAACTTGAGCCCATACTGGAAATGGGTAAGGAAATTAAAACCCGTGGTGATAACAATCCATTCACCGAATTTTTAAAAGCCGGCTCAGCAGGTGAAAGAACTCGTGGAGCAAATAAGCAGGGAGTTACTGTGAAAACTTTAGGTATTGATGTACTAATTGATAAATAAATTGTTTAAAATTGCATTTCTTATATGAATATAATTAAGTCATTTTCGCTATTGATTTCATGTGCCGCAGCCACTACAGCTATGGCGCAACATAATTACCGCATACAATACAACGTGATATTGGAAAAACACGAAATATTCCGCGAAAATGGATCTAACGAGCCAGAGCCAGTTAAGCGGGTACGCTTTCACGATGGAGATGTGGTAAGGGTAAAGGTGAGCGGATACAATCCTTTGAAATACTTCGTGGTAATTAAACAAAATGAGGTAAAAACCAATCCAAAAGCGGACCCCAAATTTTTGGACGAGGCAAAGAATTTTTTGGGTAAATCGCAAAGCATTTTTTCTTTTCTCAAAGATGTGGAATTGCCTTTTCTAGGGGGCAGTGACCAGGCAGTGACCCCCAATGCCCGTAGTGCAGAATACAAAAGCCAGTTATTCGAAAATGCCATAAATTTTGATAATTATAATATCTACAGAAAAAAGGCTGTTGAGGATTTATCAAGCCTTAATCAGGTGGTTAGTAAATTCAATGCTGTGTTAAATGAGGCTAAAGATGAAAAAACATACACCAAAGCAGCGTTTACGGACATTCAAACCCAATTGCGGGAGATAAGGGATAATTTATCTTCATTCAGCTATCAGACCGTTGTAAGCAACTATCAGGAGGCACAAAAACAATTTACTTTAGCCAAGTTTAAATACAGCGATTTCACCAACGGGGGAAATGACAAAGGATTAGTCGAAGCCCACATGGAAATACTAAACAGTTATAATGAACTCGTCAATTCCTGGAATAGGATAAATGAATTAAGTGCGATTCCTAATTCACAGATAACCACTGAAAAAATTGATGCGCTCATTTATAAGTTTGAAAACCTCAAGTTTGAAACAGAGCAGGTGTATAGGATTCACACCGGCTCAACATCATTTTCTATCACCGGCCAAGGGGGCGGCACTGAGGGTGTGGTTACAGATATGGACTTTACCATCGATGTATTTGACGTAGATAAAGTATTGGAATCCGCCAAAAAAGATCAGAATCTTAGCCGGTATGTAAAATACCCAAACCCCGGACACTACTGGACCCCAGACAATAAGCCCACCCAAACACCCTGTTCCGCTTGCAGGCCCATGATTAAAGCAGAGGGCGTGATTGAAGGTGATGAGCTTCCCGAAAGTTATTCAAGCTTGTTTAACAAAGAAGGAGAGCTAATAAAGGAATGTATTGGAAAGTGGATTATTTATGATGACTATGGCAATATCAAAACCATCAAGTATCCGCCCACAGTACTCGTGCTAAATGGTAATGCTCCAGGAGAAAACGGAATGACCACTTTTAGCAATGAAAACCTGCCCGAAAGCAGCATTACCACAAAAAAGAACATTAGATTGCCGGTGGCCGGTACTTTTTCAGTCAATTGGACGACAGGTTTGGTCGGAGTAGGATCATTCAAAGGCAGAAACACCTACACGACTAAGTCTGTGGGTGTGGACCAGGATTCCCTGGCCATTGTAAAAAAAGCCGGAACCCCTTTGAATGTGTGCCTTGCCTCGGTAATGAGTATTGACTTTTTGTCGGGCAAGGTATTGGTTCCCGGCATCAATCTGGGGGTTGCTGTTGATTTGTCATCAGGACGCAACCTGAATTATTTACTCGGATTTTCATTGCGCCCCAAAAAGTTCCCACTCTTTTCTTTAACAGGGGGCATGGCTTATACGCCCGTGAATAGCCTAAACTCAGATATTAGTGAATCAAGAACTTACTTGCAAACTGAATTTTTCAATACCCTTGGACAGGGCTCACTAAATGTTCAGAAATACCAGATTGGTTATTATTTTGGGTTGCATATTAATTTATAATAAGCACTTAAATTATTCGCCATTCATTATTCATTGTTGTAAGCTGATAAATTCCCGTTACAAAAAGCTTCAAAATCGCCCTACTGCTTGGTACATCTTTTTAAACCGTGGAGAGATTGGTTTAAAATAGAAATTTAATAGCAGCTCAAATGCAATACTATCAATTGCCATGATATAAACTATTATTTTTTGTGAGAATAATTCTCCAATCAATGTTCCTCAATAAACAAATAATTTCTTCTATCACAAAAACACGGAAATGCTTATCTAAAGCTAAGCCCCCAAAAACGACAAGCGCTTCCCTCACACCAGTTAATATTTATCTCACGAAGCATACTCCAACAGCCACCTCAGCATGCCCTCATGCCCCAGCGTTTTGCCGATGGTGACCGCCTGAAAATCGTTGGCGGGATGGTAGTGCTTTTTGAATAGCAATAGTTTGGCTTTGGCCGGCAGGTGGCAGTGGCGCACCGTCCGGAGCATGCAGTTGCTGCGTATTTTTCCCAGACTTGCTTCAAACAACTGTTTTGCATGCGCCAAATCCGGGACACAAGAATTTCCGCCCTTTGCGCTACCAGGCCCTTGTGACTTACGCGGTTCACCGCTTAGTCACACATGGACGCTCGACAATCTAATCCCACATTGCGGGAGCAAGATTGTTGGGGCCGAGCTACGATTGCCATAAAAAAAACCTGCCATAAGCAGGTTTTTTCTGTGGTATCGGACGGTTTCGAACCGCCGACACAAGGATTTTCAGTCCTTTGCTCTACCAGCTGAGCTACGATACCATTCATTTGAAGCTTATTTACTTCTATGAGGGTGCAAAAATAGTGCTTTTGCCTTAACCTTGCAAAAGCAATTTGAAATTTCACCATGAATAATGCCGTTCAAGAATTCAATGACTACCGTGCCCGCATGAATGAGAAGATCATGGAGGCCGATAACCTGGTGCTGAAACGCCTCTTTAACCTCGATACCCAAACCTACAGCGAAGGCGCCCTCAGCACCCACACCAAAGAAATGCTGGGCCTTGTGGCCAGCCTGGTCCTGCGCTGCGACGATTGCGTGAAATACCACCTCCAGAAATGCCATGAACTGGGTGTAACCTCGCCCCAAATGTTTGAAATCCTTGCCGTGGCCAACATCGTTGGCGGAACCATCGTGATCCCACACACCCGCCGCGCTGTTGAATTCTGGGATGCCCTGCAGCAAAGCGCGTAAAAAAGGCTTCCTGCGTCAACCTGACAGGACTCATCCATATCCTGTGGAAATCCTTTCCCTTCCTTGTGCGAACTTTGCACCGTGAGAAAGATGTTAATTCTGGCTGCTGCCCTCTGGAACCTCAGCGCCATCCATGCCCAGGTAAATTTACAGGTATTTACGGTTTCCGGTGGCCCTACCGCCAACTGGAGCCTGCGCAATGCCGGCAACAGCGATGTGAAACTGGTTGCCGTAACCATGCGCTTTTTTCACCACCGCCCAAACATCGATTTCCTGCCCCTTGGCAATATCCAAATGTTTAATAAAAACCAGTATGATGGCCGGTTTCAGGGAAAAAGCAAAACATACCGCTACAAAACCATCTGCGGATTTTCGCAAGACAGCCTGATTGCGCCCAGTGCACAAATTGGCCTGATTGCTGTTGAAAACTACAATACCACCACCCCGGACAGCATCCTGGCAGCCGGCATCACCGTTTACTGCAAGGTAAATGGCAAAGACACCGTTGTGGAAGCCTACCCGGGCGGCATTGCCCCCTGCCCCGGCAAGCACCTGTTTTTGAGCGCAGGCCTTGCCGCTTCCGGACTAAAAGAAGGCAGCTTTGCCGCAAGCAATAAGGTTGCCGGCAGTTGTGAGAAAAAACTAAACATGGTGATTTATGATGGCCAAACCCTGCAGCAGAAGGGCGTTGGGATCACCCCGCGTTGCCCCAATGGCCGCAAATGGAGCACCTATGGTTTTCCCGCAGATTCTTTGCTCTACTATTCTTTTGACATCACCACCACAGCCGGCCGAATAGCGATGGATTCAGTGGTCAATGCCATGAATGACGGCGACTATTGCATGATGGGCAATGCAGACCCCACACCCCTTTACTGGTTTGATTCCTGCGCACAAACCCTCAAAAAACTGGGATGGAACAGCACCGCCAACAACAGCATACCCGGATTCATGCTCATTGTTGGCAGAAAGGGCCTCAACCAAGGGAAAGCGCGCTTTAGCTACTGCAGCGACGCACAATCAAATTGCCAGACGGCCTTTGAACAAACCATACTGGCGGGCACCAGCACCCAGGAAATGTGGGATTTTGGCAGCTGTTTTGAGGCTTATGAGCAAGTTCTGGAAAAAGGCATGGAAATCAATGCCACAAGCAAAATAAACCATGCTGTAATTCAGGCCTTCCCCAATCCCAGCAGTACCGTTTGGCAAATCATAACGCCAAAAACAAGCGCAGTGCGCCTGTTGGGGATGGATGGCAAAACCATTGGTGCCGAAATAAGCACAACCGGATCGGGGCTGCAAATAGATGCGGCAAACCTCCCTGTGGGCAGCTATGTCGCAGAACTGCTGTACCCGAACGGCAAAAGGCAGCGTGTGGCTTTGATGCGGTTGTAATACGCGCAAACGCTGCGCCCGAGGAGCGATCAGCAGTTGCATTCCCATCACGCCATACCAAAACGAAAAATATTATAACCGAATAGCCATCCATTATGATGTTAAATCATTTTCAAGTTAAAGCAGGAAATAAAACAATCCATAAAGTTGTAACTTTGTATTAATGGCCCACTTTTTCAATCCATACCACCAGCGAATTGAGGATATTTGTAAAACTTTTCGGGTAAAATCTCTTTTCGCCTTTGGCTCGGCAGTAAGGGACGAATTAACGGCAGAGAGTGATATTGATTTCTTGGTTGACATTGCAGAGAAGGATCCATTTCGGTACACAGAATATTACTTTGGTTTAAAAAATAAATTAGAACAATTATTCTTAAGACCGGTTGATTTACTGGAAATCAATTCTTTAAAAAACCCTTACTTAAAAGGGCATATTGAAAAAACAAAGGTTTTGCTTTATGGAGCTTGACATTAACGTTTGGCTTAATGATATTTTACAGGCAATCAAGGAAATAGAGAGCTTCCTGCCGGAGAAAAAAATATTTGAAGAATTTAAAAAAGACCTGAAAACAAAAAGGGCTGTTGAAAGGAATTTAGAAATTATAGGTGAAGCCACTAACCGAATTCTAGCCGTAAATTCAACAATAAACATTACTGCATCCAGAAAAATAGTAGATACAAGAAACCGCATTACCCATGTCTTTCCCCTACCAAATACGCTCACTTTCCCAGTACGAAGAAGCCTATAAGCAAAGCCTGCAAGATCCCGAAGCATTTTGGGCCGACATTGCATCCCACTTCACCTGGCACAAGCCATGGCATTCGGTGCTGCGCTCCAGCTTCCCAACCGCAGAAAACACTTGGTTTGAAGGAGCCAAACTCAACATCACCGAAAACTGCCTCGACCGCCATTTAGACCACCACGCCAATACACCTGCCATCATCTGGGAACCCAACGACCCCAGCGAAACCCCGCGCACCCTCACCTATGCGCAATTGCTGCAAGAGGTAATGCTCTTTGCCAACGTATTGAAAAAACACGGAATCGGCAAAGGCGACAGGGTTTGCATTTACATGGGCATGGTGCCCGAGCTGTCCATTGCCGTAATGGCTTGCGCCCGTATCGGTGCCCTTCATTCGGTAATCTTCGGTGGATTCAGCGCCAGCAGCATAGCAGACCGCATTAAGGATGCCGGAGCCTGTGCTGTTGTTACTTGCGACGCTGCCTACCGCGGCAACAAAACCATCCCATTGAAATCTGTGGTAGACGATGCCCTGCAAACCTGCGATACCGTAAAAACCGTATTGGTGTTTAACCGCACCCATACCCCCATCAGCATGCTTAAAGGCAGGGATTATGCATGGGAAACCGAAATGGAAGCCATGCACAACAGTGGCCAAACCCATTGCCCCGCAGAAAGCATGGATGCCGAAGACCCCTTATTCATCCTTTATACATCAGGCTCCACGGGCAAACCCAAAGGTGTGGTGCACAGCACAGCCGGTTATATGGTCTGGGCAAATTATACGTTTGTCAATGTGTTTCAATACCAGCCGGGCCAAATCCATTTTTGCACCGCCGATATTGGCTGGATCACAGGCCACAGTTATTTGCTATACGGGCCGCTCAGTGCCGGCGCCACCACCCTCATGTTCGAAGGCATTCCCACCTGGCCAGATGCCGGTCGGTTTTGGGATATCGTGGAGAAACACAAGGTCGATATCCTGTACACCGCACCCACCGCCATTCGCAGCCTCATGGCCTTTGGTACAGAACCACTTGAGGGCAAAAACCTGGATTCCCTTAAAGTGCTCGGCACCGTGGGAGAGCCCATCAATGCCGAAGCCTGGCATTGGTATAACCGCAACATCGGCAACGAACAGGCGCCCATCGTGGATACCTGGTGGCAAACCGAAACCGGCGGTATCATGATCAGCAACCTGGCCGGCATCACCCCGGCAAAACCAACCTTTGCAACGCTCCCGTTGCCGGGTATTCTACCCATTTTGGTAGACGAGCATGGCAACGAAATAACCGGAAACGGGGTTAGCGGCAATTTATGCATCCAAAACCCCTGGCCAGGCATGATACGCAGCACCTGGGGCGACCATGACCGTTGTATTAAAACCTATTTCTCGGTTTACCACAACCGCTACTTCACCGGCGATGGCTGCCTGCGCGACGAAGATGGCCACTACCGGATTACCGGGCGGGTAGACGATGTACTCAATGTTTCAGGACACCGCATTGGGACCGCCGAAGTTGAAAATGCCATCAACATGCATGCAGGTGTTGTAGAAAGCGCTGTGGTGGGCTATCCCCACGACATCAAGGGCCAAGG
>CANKVN010000009.1 GCA_947487055.1 Flavobacteriales bacterium | reverse complement strand
AAAAAACTGCTGACTACAGGCTACAATCACCATATAGAAAGGCTTATGGTACTGGGTAATTTTATGCTGCTTTGCGAATTTGACCCAAATGAAGTTTACCGCTGGTTTATGGAAATGTACATAGACGCATATGATTGGGTGATGGTGCCCAATGTATATGGCATGAGCCAGTTTGCAGATGGTGGGAGCATGACCTCCAAACCTTACATCAGCGGAAGCAATTACCTGCTTAAGATGTCCGACTACAAAGCCGATGGGCGGTGGGAGAAAATTTGGGACGGCTTGTTTTGGCGATTCATGCATGTGCACCGCGATTTCTTTGGCGGCAACCCCCGACTGGGAATGCTCCTGAAAACCCTGGACCGCATGCCTCCTGAGAAATTCAATGAAATGATGCAATCTGCTAACGATTTCCTGCAACAAATGGATCATGAAGCCTGAAATAAATGTTGTATGGCTAAAGCGTGACCTTCGCACAACCGACCATGCAGCGCTCGCCGCAGCAGAAAATGCAGGTCGCCCCTATCTGATCCTGTTTCTTTTTGAGCCTACCCTGCTCAACCGCCCGGATTGCAGCGAACGGCATATTGTTTTTCAGCAACAATCTATCGAAGACATGAACCGCCAGCTGTCATATGCCGGAATGCAGGTGCATGTTGCCTGCGATGAAGCAACCGCAGTTTTTGGCTATTTGATAGAAAACTTCAGCCTGAACACTGTGTTCAGTTACCAGGAAAGCGGAGTTTTTCAAACCTGGGAAAGGGATAAAAGCATTGCCAAGCTATTTAAAAAACACAAAGTAGGCTGGCAGGAATTTCAGCGCGACGGCATTTTGCGCGGAATCCAAAACCGTGAAGGCTGGGACAAGCAATGGTTTGGCCACATGCACACCCCTCAGGAAAGCAACCCTTTCACACCCCAGCTATCCGTAAATATACAATTGCCTTTTGCAACAACACCAGCCAATATACCAACTGCAGGAAAATGGCACAACGGCATGCAACCCGGTGGAGAAAGCGCAGCCAGGCGATACTTACAATCTTTTATTGAAGAACGCGGCCAAAACTACCACAGGCACATATCCAAGCCGGCAGAGAGCCGCACTTCATGCAGCAGGCTGTCCCCATACCTTGCCTGGGGAAATATGAGTGTGCGACAGGCATACCAAAATGTTTACATTTCAAACGAAGCCAAGGTGCATAAGCGTGCTTTTTCCGCATTCAGGGAGCGACTGCGCTGGCATTGCCATTTTATACAAAAATTCGAGCAGGAATGCCGTTACGAATTTGAGCACATCAACCGCGGTTATGATGCCATGACATGGAAAAGCGACTCGGCAGCCCTTGAAGCCTGGAAAGCAGGCTGCACGGGGTTTCCAATGATAGACGCCAACATGCGTTGTCTGGCGCAAACCGGTTGGATTAATTTTAGGATGCGGGCTATGCTGGTTTCGTTTTTGTGCCACAACCTCGGTCAAAACTGGCTTCTGGGAGCTACCCATATTGCAACCTATTTCCTGGATTACGAACCCGGAATTCATTATCCGCAGTTCCAGATGCAGGCGGGCACCACCGGCATCAATACTGTGCGCATTTACAATCCGGTGAAGCAAGGTTTAGACCACGACCCTGAAGGTCATTTCATCGCAAGGTGGTGCCCTGAACTGGCCGTATTGCCGGCACACTTAAGACATCAACCCTGGGAAGCAAACATCCTGGAGCAGGCAGAATTCGCGTTCACTCCCGGCAAAGATTATCCAATGCCTATTTGCAGCACAGATGGTATTCCCAAGGAACACAAGGAAAAAATATGGGGAATAAGAAAAACCGAAACGGTTAGGTCCGAAAGTTCGAGAATACTGTCCACACACGCCCGCAAGGGTCGCCGCAAAGATTAATAATTGTTCAGCATCATGGGCATGATGAGCATGGTGATGTCCTCATCTTTTTCGTTCTCTGTTGGAACGAGAAGTCCTGCGCGGTTAGGTGCAGAAAGTTTGAGAACAACCTGCTCCCCGTCGAGGGTTGCCAGCATATCTTTCAGGAAACGTGCATTGAAACCAATTTCCATATCCTCGCCTTCGTATTCGCAGTTGATTTTCTCCTGCGCTTCGTTGGCCATCTCCAAATCTTCAGCACTGATTTGCAACTCACTGCCGGTAATCTTCAAACGAATTTGGTGGGTGGTTTTGCTGGCAAAAATGCTGATACGGTTGATAGAACTCAGAAAATCGGTACGGGAAATGGTGAGCCTGTTTGGATTTTCGGTTGGGATAACCGCATTATAGTCAGGATATTTTTCATCCAGTAAACGGGCAATCAGCTGGGTAGAACCAAAGCTGAAGAACACATTGGTGCGGTTGTAATCCACAGTCACCAGGGTATCATCGTTTGGAAGTGCTGTTTTCAGCAGGTTCAATGGTTTTTTGGGAATGATGAAGCTATGTTCCACACCAGGCTTCAAATCCTTGCGGGTGAAGCGAACCAGTTTATTGGCATCGGTAGCAACAAAATTCACGTAATCTTCTTTCATTTCCACAAACAAGCCGGTAAGGTTCAGGCGCAATTCGTCGTTTCCTGTGGCAAATAAAGCTTTGCTAATGGCACGCAACAAAATATTGGATGGAACGGAAAAGCTTCCTTCACCTGATTTTTCGGGCAACGCCGGAAAATCAACACCATTGAGGCCTGCCATTTTGTAACGACCATTGTTGTTCACAACCTCAATCCCGTAGCTGGGATCTTCGATACTGAACGTAACAGGCTGATCGGGCAATGACCGCAAAATATCAATCACCATTTTACTGGGAACCGCCACCCGTATGTCTTCTTTGGATTCTACCTGCATTTTGGTGGTCATGCTGGTATCCAAATCGGTACTGAATATGGTTAAGGTATTCCCTTGTATATCAAAGAGAAAATTCTCTAAAATAGGTATGATGGGCTTGGAGATGATGGCCCCGTTAACCGTCAGCAAATGCTGAAGTAATTCGTTGCTTGGTGCTATAAACTTCATAAAAGAATATTCTTTTCGATGATGACTACAAACCTATTCATGAGACCGCAATAGAAATGCACAAAATTAAGGGTTTTATGAACAACACCATTTTTTTGGTCAGTCTTCCGTTTTAACCGTATCCTGAACAACCACAAACAGGTCTTCGTTATCTTTTTTCATCATGTACTTTTCCCGGGCAAATTTTTCCAGGTTTACCTGATTGCCGAAAAGTTCCGTGCGCTGCCTTCTTAGGTCAGAAATTTGTTTGCTGTATGCATCCCTGGCATCTTCCAGCGCAGACACATCCTGGGCTATAGAATAGCGGTAAAATGCATTGTTACTGTCGAAAAACAACATCCAAAGGGCGAATATCCCAAACAAAATCCAGTAGCGGTATGCAAACAATTTTTCCAGCATCGAAAGCAAAGTTAATTAAGCTCCGGTTGCAAAACTTGCTTTTTTTTGACCATGTCCAATTTATTGCTATCTTCGTTAAAATGAAATTTGCTCTTCTTTGTACAACCGCCATGCTTATTGGGATTGCAGCCCATGCACAACCCTGCGACTACAGCATAAAGAAATATGCCATACGCAGCGAAATAAACACTTCCTATGGTATTGCTAAAGCCTTCAGCACCAAAACAGATACCCTTTACCTGGATGTTTACAAACCGATTAACGACAAAAATACCCTGAGGCCTATCATCCTCTTCATTCATGGAGGCGGCTTTAGCGGGGGTAATTACAAGGATGTTACTAACCAGGCCAAAGCCTTTGCAGCACGCGGCTATGTCGCTGCCACCGCTTCTTACCGCCTGGGCTTTTTCAGGCCGGTTGTTCCGGACAACTATCCGTTTGCACTGGACAAGGCTGAACCAGAACGTGCCGCTTACCGCGCCATACAAGATATAAAAGGCGCTGTTCGCTTCCTAAAAGGTCGAAACAAAGCCGACAGTTCAGACGTAACAAACTTTTTTATTGGCGGATTTAGCGCTGGTGCCATTATCAGTTTAAATGTGGCATTCGCCAATGGCAGCAAATTCAAACCCGCAACCTGCGATTCCATTAACACCATTGTATTTCAGGGCTACAGCTATAAAAGACCTGATTTAGGCCCTATTGATGGCACGCTCAACATCAACGGCCAAAACAACAGCGTGCGCGGGGTTCTCAACTATTTTGGGGGCGTTTGGGATACCACGGCGTTGGAAACAGCCACTCCGGCCGTTTTTAACTACCACCAGCTTGGAGACCCTGTGGTGCCGGCTGGCATCAATAAACCATACTATGGCCTTGGATTCGGCATTTCTGATAATTATCCTTGGGTATTCGGTAGCACCATCATCAGCCGCCGTTTAAAGGCCTTGGGATACACCGGAAATCAATTGCGAAACCGCATTATCAGTGGAAACGCGCACGATGTAGACAATCCTGCATTGATGGACACCATGACTGCCAACTGGGCCTCATCGGTAATCTGCAGCGCAGTTGCCAAGGTTCAAAAACCCAACAGACAATCTGTTTTTTCTGTAATTAACCAAGATAATCAAAAAGCAATTTTAGCCCATGCAGATGCCGAAGTGGTGATTTATGACCTTGCAGGCAAGCAACTGTCCAAACAGCTTGTGAAAACCGGTGAGCAAATTGCATTAAATATTTCACCATGCCTGGTACGTTATCATTCAAATTCCGGCAATGGTGCTTTTCTTTGCAGCCCCTGATGCAAAAGTTCTTCGGAATTATCCCCCTATGCTTAATGCTAATTGCCTTGGGTTGCGGAAAGCGCAACGCGAGCAACCTGCCTGATGGGATAACCTGGACAAGTCCAGAATACAGCAACCTGTTTCAATTTGGCTACCTGAAAAATGATAGCTTTCTGGCCATTAGAAACCCCACAGATACCCAATCATGGATGCAGGTTTTTCACTGGGGAACCAAAAATTCATTTCCTGGTTGCACAACCCTCAAAAGCCGCAATAGAATTGCATCAATGTCGGCTGTATTTTCTGCCATGCTGGAGGCCATTGAAGAAGAATCACGGATAATTTGCACCGACGACACCCGTTTCCACACCATGCCACGATGCAGAAAACGCATTGCCACAGGACTCATCAGCAGCATCGGCAGCGGCAATGTCCTGAATAAAGAAAAACTCGCGGGCCAAAAGCCCGATCTGGTGATTGCGTATTTCATCGACCAGCAAGGGAAAGATGAATGGGCCAATTTCACAAAAACAGGGACCCCTGTTTTGTTCTGTCAAAACTACCTGGAGACACACCCTTTGGGCAGGGCCGAATGGATTCGAGCCATGGGCTGGTTATTGGGCAAACCCGCGCAAGCCGATGCTTTCTTCACCATGGTGAAAGAACATTATCAGGAATTGCAGGCTTCCATCAAGGAACAAGTGAAAATAAAACCAACCGTATTCTGCAACTTACCCTACAGCGGCACCTGGGATTTACCGTCCGGTGGCAGCTATATGGCCACGTTGTTTGAAGATGCCGGCTCCGATTATTTATGGAATAACACCAAAGGAAGTGGCAAAATAACCTCCGAAATTGAATCGGTTTTCAAAAAAGCAAAGGAAGCCGACTACTGGATAAATCCAGGTGGCTGCAAAGATGTCCGTTGCATTACACAAACCGATCAGCGGCTGGGATTGTTCCGCGCACTAAAGGGAAATGGGGTCTACAACGCCACAAAAATCAGCACTCCGGAGGGCGGAAACGCTTGGTGGGATTATGCCGTTATCCGTCCGGATTTGGTGCTGCAGGACCTGGCAGGCATTTTCCACCCCGATCTGGAAACAGCATCAACGCATTCATTCACTTTCTTTGAGCAGGTAAAATGACGAAGCAATCGGGTTTGACTTTGGCTTTGGCCGCAGCTTGTCTACTGGTCATTTCCCTTGATTTGATTACAGGCACCCAAAGCTGGACTGATTTGTCGTTTATCACCTTTAGAATACCGAGGGTTGCCGCCGCTGTTATTACCGGACTGGGTTTATCGGTTTGCGGCCTTGCCTTACAAACCTTGTTTAGAAACCCGCTGGCGGGACCGTTTCTCACGGGCATCAGCCCGGGAGCGTCGTTCACTGTTGCAATGATGCTGCTGGCTGTTCCCGGTGGCTTTGCCGCCGCATGGAGCCAAACTTTGGGAATTGCCTTAGCAGGAATGCTGGGCGGACTTGGTGTTTTGCTGCTGCAGTTATACATACAGCAGCGTAATCCCGGCACATTCACCCTGCTAATTTCTGGAATCCTGCTTGGCTATTTGCTGGGTGCAGGGGTAGAAATCTTGCAAAGCCTTGCCGGTGCTGAACAGGTTAAACAATTTATCATGTGGGGCCTGGGAAGCTTTGACCGGGTACAAAATGAACAATTGCCGATTTTGATTACCATCACTGCGGCCGGATTAGCCATGCTATGGCTATGCCGCTTTCGAATGGATGCCTACCTTCCCGGCGATCATTATGCCACCAACGCAGGGGTAGATGTTTATAAGCTGAGGCTCACCATTATAATTGCCTCAGGACTCATTGCAGGTGTCATTACCGGGTTTTGCGGCCCCATTGGATTTGTGGGAATGATTGCCCCACACCTTGCCCGTTTTATGGTAAAAAGCAACAATCACGGGCTTCTGTGGATTCCCACCATGCTATGTGGAATATTGCTTTGCGCACTGGCAGACTGGCTTGCCCACTATGCCATTCCAGGAATTACCTTGCCAACCAATGCTGTTTGTGCACTGCTGGGCGCACCCATGGTCCTTTGGATTATTCTGCAAAAACGCTTGTGATTATTCCAGTTTTTCTATCCGTATGATGTTTTCAATCTGGTAGTCCATCACCGGATCGTATTCTGTTTTCATGTCGTGTCCGTATACCGTGCCAAAGGCCTGCCAGAATATGGCTTCCGTGGTTCCTCTGTAGCTTTTCATAATCTGCCAGGTGGTTTTCCCTGTTTCCCGGTGGATCAGTTTCATCAGAATTTTTCCATCATCAATGCTTAGGTTCTTCAATTGCCCCATATACATCTGTTTAAGGCTTTCTTCGCACTCCTTGATGTAGCGTTTGCGTTCTTTTTTGGATTTTTTCAGGGTGAGGTTATCCTCCATCACCCGCATTTTATAGGCTGCCATTTTTGCGTATGGCATAACTTTCTTAACCCTTTTTTTGAGCCGCTGATAGGCTTTACGGCCTTCTGCATCCATACCGGCACTCACCATCACCGGATCCATTTCTGCCACGTTGATGGTATCGCCATCTATTACCTGCCAGCGCGCACTGGTATCCTGGGCATTTATGGTGCTGGAACCCATCCAAAACAAACAAAAAAGCAAAATCTTATTCATAGGCTAATAAACACAAAACGGAAAATCATGCAATTTATTTTATGCTGGAGAAGGCTTTCTCAGCAGCCAGGCAGCACCACAAAAGAGGAGCAGCAAGGATATCATTTGTGCCTGGGAAAAGCTCAATGAGGAAATGCGGTAAAGGCTATCGCCATGTTCCCGTATGCCTTCAATCAGAAAACGCTCAACACCGGCAAATACCATATACCATGCAAACAGTTTTCCTGGAGCAAGGGGCTTTAACCTCAACCATTTCCAGAGGATAAAAAACAAACCCAAAGCCATCAGTGCTTCGTAAAGCGGCGTAGGATAAACCGGAACCGCCAACTGATAGCAGTAATCGCCTTCGCAACCGGCAATGGGGACCATCCCTTCCGGTGCAAGCCCACCGGATTGCCCACCAAGCACATTGTGCGGATAGGTATAGCTCCAAACCCAATCGGGCAGCCAGGAAAATGGTTTGGTTTTCAGGTTGGCCACACCCCAGTCTCCATCTCCAGAGAACTGACATCCAAAGCGGCCAATACCGTAAGAAAGCATCATGGCAGGGCCACCGGCATCCAGCATACGAAGTAAACTTATGCCTTTTCTATGGCAATAAACAAGCACGCCTGCAGCTCCGCAAATCAATCCTCCGTAAAAAGTCCAGCCACCGGTGCTGAAAAAAGCATCCAGGATACCGGCAATTCCGAGCCCGGCAGGATTTTCCAGAATATGAAACAGTTTGGCTCCTACAAAACCGGAGAGCAAAGCAATGGTGGTGATATTTCCCATGTGCCAGTCGGCAGTCTCCGTTGCTATTGATTCCTTCGGTTCGGGCAGGCGTTGTTTTTTATCACTGCGATAGCGCCACAGCAATACGCCGGCAAGCACCAGAATTCCATAAACAAGGTTTCCTTCTGTGGTAAAAATATGCTCCTGTGGCACAAAATTCGGCTGCTCAGGAAACATGAGATAAAGTATTTTATACCCAAACAGAAAAGCCATAACCCCATTTGTAATGTAGTCAGACAATGGATATGGCTGCCCCGAAATTGTTTTAACGCTCACGGCATCAAACTGTCCGAGTGCTGTTCTGCGCTTCATTTCTGAGGCCATGGCCCAGAACGCCCCGGCAATAGACATGGCCACAAAAAAGCCAAAGGTGTTCAAAATTTGGAGAGCACCTATTTCTATTCCAAATAAGTCTTTGAAAAAATGATATAATGTTGGAAACACGGCTGCAAATTAGTGCTTGACAGCCGCGAAATCAAATACCCCGCTAATCGTGCCATCTTCATTGATGTGCTCCAGGTTCATCGCCACCACCTCATTCACCATAAGTGGATCATACTCGGCTTTCACCTTGATGTAGTTGTCGGTAAACCCAAACATGAAATTTCCTTTTTCTTCTGCTTCAAACAAAACCGGCCTGCAGGTGCCAAGATGATTGCGGTAAAACGCTTGTTTTTTCTTTTCACTCAATATCCGGAGCATTTCCACCCGCTGATTGCGCATAAATTGCGGCACCCTATCCTTCATTTTCTTGGCTGTGGTATTTGGCCTTTCGCTGTAAGGAAACACATGCAAATAGGCAACATCAAGCGCATTTAAAAACTGGTAGGTTTTCATAAACTCCTCTTCGGTTTCACCGGGAAATCCCACAATCACATCTACACCAATTGCACAATGCGGCATCAGTTCCAGAATCCGGTTAATCCTGCTTTGGTAAAGCGATGAATCATAGCGGCGGCGCATTCTGGCCAAAATATCGTCCGAACCGCTTTGAAGCGGAATATGAAAATGGGGAACAAAACGTCGGGAAGCCGCAACAAATGAAATAATTTCATCTGTAAGCAAATTGGGCTCTATACTACTAATCCGGTAACGGTCTACCCCCTCAATCTGGTCGAGCTGGCGAATTAATCCAAAAAAATCTTCCCCGTGGTTTACACCAAAATCCCCAAGATTTACGCCTGTAAGCACAATTTCCTTGGTGGCTCCGGCAGCAACCTCTTTAATTTTTGCCACTGTATCCTGAATATTGGCACTGCGGCTGTTTCCCCGGGCCAGGGGAATGGTACAAAACGAACAAAAATAATCACATCCATCCTGCACCTTCATGAAGGTACGTGTTCGGTCTCCTTCGCTAAATCCGGGCACAAACACATTGGTCTCTTTGATTGGCGCATTGTAAATCCTGGCTTTGGGCTCTTTCACCAGTTCGCCCAGGTGTTGCATCAGGTTAAACTTTTCTGCGGCGCCCAAAACCATATCCACACCCGGTATTTCAGCAATTTCTGCAGGCTTTAGTTGCGCATAGCAACCCACAATCACCACATAGGCGTTGGGATTGTAGCGCAATGCCTCTGCCACCACTTTTTTACATTTGCGGTCTGCGTGGTCGGTAACGCTGCAGGTATTAATAACATATAAATCTGCGCCCTGGGTAAACTGCGCCTTGGCAAAACCATGGTCCATGAGCTGCTGGCCTATGGTACTGGTTTCTGCAAAATTCAATTTGCAACCAAGGGTGTAAAAAGCAACTGAGTGGCCCATAAGCGGCACAAAATTAAGGAAGTCTGCTTAAAAC
Organism: Flavobacteriales bacterium; assembly: GCA_947487055.1. Lineage (GTDB taxonomy): Bacteria > Bacteroidota > Bacteroidia > NS11-12g > UBA955 > RGEC01. The sequence goes on along the minus strand of CANKVN010000009.1, from coordinate 31,819 downwards.
AAAGCAGACACTTTTAAGGCCCAGGTACTTATCCTCTTGCCAGTCCCTGTAATGGGATAAGCATAGGGTAGTTTGAAGTTATTGTTCAGGTTATTGATGCCAACCTGCAACTGGATTTGCCATCCTGCCAATACGCCCCTGTCCTGATAACCAACCACACCCAAAACCTCAATTGGCTTTAGTGGCAAGTTGGCCCAGCGATACAAATGGCTCGTACTGTCCAGATAGTGCTGCGCAGGCAATTTGTCATCACCAAGATAAACCGTACTTTTAATGGTTCCCGAGATGACTGCTCCCAGCTGCACCACTTTGGTTCGGTCTGCCTTTTTGGGACCCAGCCTGTAGTTGAGCAACAATGGCACATCTAAAGTAATCAACCCTATTCTTCTGTAATTTGAATTACCAGAATTGGGGAAATCGGTACTTTTATTGGCAAAATTACTCCCACGCAAGCTGCCTTCTATCCCGGTTTGAAACATCCACGGCTTCTTTGCCTCCTTGGTATGCAGAAAAAAACCTGCAGTTGGCCCAAAATATGGCCTTGGATTCTTGAGTTCGCCACCCCACATGGATGAAAAATTTATGCCCAACTTTAACCCAAAGTTCTGGCGCTCGGATTCCTCCGATGGCGTCCAGCTTTGTGCATTGACATTGGCAGCCAGCAAAAACAAACAAATCGCTATACGAAACTTTACCTTCAATTTATTTTTGTTCCTTTTAAAGCACCAGACACTGCCTGATTCATAAGTCTCTCGGCAAATGGCCGTGTGTAAGTATTTAACGCATCTACGCCAGACAATATTGCATTTTTATCGCCTTCCGGAATGCTTTTATTTAACATTTTTACCAGTTCCTTTGTTTTTAGAACCTCTTCATCCGTGAGCAGGGATTTGTTTTTATCCAGAAAACGCGTCACAGTGTAACACATCTGCTCTGCCTCCGTTTTGGCTTCTACCAGCATCCTGAGTTCCACATCATGCTTGGCATGGGTGAGGCTGTCCATCAGCATTTTTTCCACATCAGCATCGGTGAGCCCGTATTGTGGCTTAATCTGTACCTGCTGCTGCACACCACTTCTCAACTCCTGCGCTTCCACAGTAAGTATCCCATCTGCATTGATTAAAAAACGTACTTCTATTTTCGGCAAACCGGCAGGCATTGCAGGAATATCTGTGAGTATAAATTCCCCCAGCTTGCGATTTTCCTCCACCAGCTCGCGCTCTCCCTGATAAATAGAAATACCCATTTTCACTTGTCCATCCACCGATGTGGTATATTGTTTTACAAACTTGGCCGGAATTTTGGTGTTGCGCGGAATCATAACATCCATAAGCCCTCCAAGGGTTTCAATACCCAAACTCAACGGCGTAACATCCAGCAACAAAATATCCTTGCGGTTGCCGGCAAGTATATCGGCTTCCACAGCAGCGCCCAATGCCACCACCTGATCCGGATCCAAGGTATCGTTCACTTTATTATGACCGAATATGTCCGCAATTCGTTGCTTCACCATCGGCATTCGGGTACTTCCACCCACCAGCACAACCTCGTCAATATCGTCCAAACCCAAGGCTGAGTCTGTAAGTGCAGATTGCAGGCAATCCATGGTTTTTTGCATCAATCTGCGTGTTATCTCTTCGAAGTTTGCAAATTCCAGTTCCAGTTGTAGGTTGTTACCATGTAGGATTACCGAATCGCTGTATTTTAAGTTGGCTGTACAAACAAATCGCTTGGCCTCCTCGGCTTTCAGCCTGATGCTTTGAACATCTGCCTGCGACCAGCTTTTCATATCAAGCGTAAGATTTTTTGCCCAATACTGAACAATTTCCCGGTCAAAATCATCGCCGCCCAGATAGGTATCGCCCCTGGTGCTAAGCACCTCAAACACGCCATCTTCTATCCTCAGAATAGAAACATCAAAGGTGCCGCCACCCAAATCATAAACCACCACGGTCTTCATTTCATTGGGATCCAGGCCAATTCCATAAGCAAGACTTGCTGCAGTTGGCTCATTGATAATGCGCAACACATCCAATCCGGCAAGTTTTCCGGCATCCCTTGTTGCCTGACGCTGGCTATCGTTGAAATAGGCCGGAACGGTTATCACCGCGCGGCTCACCGTTTTACCCAAGTAGGCTTCCGCCTTCCGTTTAAGGGTGGTTAAAATTTCGGCGCTCAACTCAATCGGAGTGAAGAAATGATCACCTGCTGCAATTTTCACCAGCTTTCCATCATCTTCATCCAAAATACGGTAAGAATAAAAATCGGAATGGTTGGCAATATCCTTGTAGCTTCTTCCCAACAGACGTTTAACAGAAAAAATGGTGCTGTGGGGATGCGACACCAGCGCCCGCCTGGCGGTTTCACCGACAATGGGAATTCCGCCTTCTGCAATGTGAATCACCGAGGGCACCAGCACGTCATCGCCAGTTCCAATAACCTTCGGCTTGCCGCTCTCTGCATCCACCATGGCCACAATACTATTGGTCGTACCAAGATCAATCCCTACGATTATCCCTTCACTTTCTATGGTTCCTGATTTTATGTTGATGCTGATTTTTGCCATGGTTTATTTAACGAAACAATTGTTGCAAGGTTTTTACCGCTGCAAAGTTACTGAAGAGATCTTCCACAATGGTCCAAAATAAACCGCTATTTCAATTAAAATTCATTACTTAAAAATGACAATACACCATGCCTGTTCAATGCAATAACAACTTGGAAAGAAGTACCTTTGCATTCAGAAACAAACCACACAAATAAAGCATACATGAAGCACAACTTCCTATTGATTATCAGCACTTTATCCTTTTTGGGCACATCCAATGCACAAACCATCATCAACGATTCTGCTGTGATGGGTCCTGGATATGGTTCGCAAGTATTCTATGACATCCAAACCGGGCAAAGAGCAACCGCTCCCGTAAACAACTGGGATATTGCGCACACTTCCGTAAGTAGGGACAATTGCATCCGTGCAAACCACATGTCCGGCTTAAGGGTTTTTCTTTATCCAAAAGGCAAAACAGATGCCTGGAATACATTTGATACCGCCGGCTGGACTGCCTGGAAACCATACTGGAATGATATCCACGACCACAACAAAGGAGCATTTAGCCTCTACACCAATTTATCGAATTGGAAATTCGGATGGGGAACCTACGATGTAAACAGCAAAGAAGTAACCGGCGATTCCATGTACCTGCTCGCTTGGGCCGGCATGGCACCAAATACCTACAGCCGTTTTGCCAAATTTTGGCCAATCGTTCAGAAAGCCAATGGCGATCTGATTTTTAAAGTTGCCAATCTTGATGGAAGTGCAGAAAAGACAGATACCCTGTACCAATCTGCTGCCACCGGCAAAATGTATAAATATTATAAATTTGTTGGAAACACCAAACCAAACCGCGAACCAGCTAATACCAATTGGGATATCACATTCAACCGTTACTATGAATTAACCCCAAACCCCGGCACCGGAAACCTTGAAATGTATCCTGTTATGGGCATTGAGAGTAAACGCGGTACCAGAACTGCCAAAATCGGAGGCAGGGCCTTTAACACCATATTGGGCGATTCAAACTGGATGGTTGGCGACAACACCAAAAAGTTCAGCAATGACTTAACAGGTATTGGTTCTGGCTGGAAAGCTTTCAGCGGCACCTGGTCCTTAAAAGACACCCTGAGCTATATCGTTGAACGCACCCGCACTGCAGACACTTCATATTGGTTGATTCACATGACCGGATTCGAGGGCTCTACCACCGGTAAAATCAAATTCTCTAAAACAGCGCTGCGCAATAGCCTTTCAGTAAATGACAAGACTTTGGGTTCAATCAAAGTATTCCCAAATCCTGCTACCGAAGTGCTTTTTGTTAGCATCAGCGATGCCAAAACAAATACAGCGACAGTTTCCCTGCTGGACATTAATGGCAAACTGATAAGCCAGCAGAAGGCAAGCAATACCAACTTGTTCTCTGGCATTGCAATCCCGGTAAGCAACTTGCCCAAAGGTCTGTATTTGTTAAATGTTAGTGGTGGCCAAAACGCAATCACCAAAAAGATTGTTATTGACTAATCAATAAGGATTGCGGCTCCTCACATACATATTTGTTTTATTGGGCTTTGCCGGAAGCTGGACTGATGCATTTGGTCAGCAAAGGATAATTGAAGTGCGCGATGAATTCAACCAACCTGTATTTGAGGCCACAATCCTGGCAGATTTCCGTCCTGAACATGCGTTAAACATTGGCAAAACCAATGCTGATGGCAAATACACACTCCAGCAGCAAGGGGCCTTCAAACTAAACATAATCTCTCCAAACGACTCACTGCAGGACTTTTCCGCCACCTATACCGTAAACGATTTACACATCAAAATCCAGTTGGTAAAAAAAGATTTGCTCATCAATCCTGTCACCATTACCGGCGCAACAGGACCAAGGCAAATTGCGGACAATCCCTACTTGGTCAGGGTGATTTCGAAAGAAAAAATATTGCAAATGGGGGCCCAAAATCTTGGCGAATTACTCCTCAATGAAGTAAATATCCAGGTGGGGCAAGATGCCGTTATGGGAAGCAATGCCATCATGCAGGGAATTGGCGGACAAGACATTAAAATCCTCATCAATGGAATTCCAGTCATTGGCCGAATCAATGGCAACGTGGATGTGAGCCAGATTGTGCTTTCCAATGTTGAGCGTGTGGAAATCATTGAAGGGCCAATGAGTGTTGTTTACGGAACCGATGCCCTTGGTGGAGTTATCAACATCATTACCAAAAATTTTGCCCAGCAGCGCTTCAATGCCCGCCTGAATTTGTTTCAGGACTTTTTGGCCAAGCCGTCCAACTTCAATTATGATGTTAATGTTACGTCCCGCATCACCAAACAGATGCCCATAACATTCAATGCAGGCAGACATTTTTTCGCCGGCAGGGACTTTGATCCAAGCACCCGCAGCTACGACTGGAAGCCCAAAATCAAACACTTTGCCGATGCATCGCTTTTCGTTAACAGGCAACATGCGCAGCACCGTTTCACCTCTTCTTTTTATCAGGAAAAGCTAACCGACCGCAGCGATGCCGAATATAGCCTGTCTAAGGTAACGGGATACAACTCCAATTACTTTACCACCCGTTTTGACAACAGCGCCCATTCTGTTTTTAAAATCAACGCATTCAGCAGGTTTGAATGGCAAAATGCCTTTAACTATTTCAACCGGGCGAAAAACACCATCAAACGCAATTTGGTAACAGGAGCAGAAACGCCGTATAGACCGGAAGATCAAGACACTTCTATTTTCACCATGTTTAATTCCAGGGGGGTATTTACCCGCAGAAACCCTGTTGAGGCTATTTCCTGGACAGCAGGTTATGATTTCATGCGTGAAACAGCCATCGGCAAACGTGTACCTGCCCAATTGCCCGGCATTTCTGATGTTGCCGTCTTTGGATCCATGGAATACAATCCCAACAAGGAATGGCAAATCAGGCCATCGTTGCGCATCCTCCATAATTCCAGGTTTGGCGAACCCATTGTTACCGGCATTTTCGGAAACAGGTTGAAAATGGCTCCACTTATTCCCTCACTGCAATTAAAATACAATTTATCCAAACACCTTTGTTTCAGAGGCAGCTATGCCAAAGGTTTTAGGGCCCCAAGCATTAAGGAACTGAATTTTTATTTTGTTGACATGAGCCACAACGTTCATGGTAACGCCAACTTAAACGCAGAAACTTCGGATAATTTCATCCTTTCATTTGATTACCGCCATTCATTTTCACCCAGTTCCGGCGCTATTTTTAGTTTTTCCCTCTTCAACAATATCATCCGAAACAAAATCAACCTTGCCTTGGTGGATATAAACACCAATTACTATACCTACATCAACATTGGAAGATTCAGGTCCCAGGGTCTGAGTACCAATTTTGAGTTCCACAACAAAAAATACTCTTTCCAGTTCTCCGGAACCTTACTTACGGTTTCCGACCTTTTGAAAGAAGCAGACAGCACCGACCAACGCTCCTACATCAATGGTCAGGTAGGATTCAACTTCACCCGAAAATTCGCCAGGCAAAAAGCCTCTGTTTCTCTATTTAGCCGATACACAAGTCCAACGGTAGGTTACATGGAAAACTACGACCGATACCGCACATCAGGATTTTACCTAATGGACCTTACCATGCAGAAAGCCTTTCCTAAGGCCAGGGTACAGGTAACTGCAGGTGTTAAGAACATTCTCGGAATCACATCGCTACAATCCACCCAAAGAAACCTCACCCCTCACTCAGAACAAGGTTTGAACCTAAACATCACGCCCGGCAGAATTGCTTTCCTGCGTTTAACTTATGACATCCAATGAAACTGGGCAAAATATACATATCGCTCATTCTACTGGTCATTTCCCTTGCGGGTTGTGAGAAAGAGGAGCCGCTTTATACTGCACCAGAAGTTCCCATTGGCACTCAATCTACCAGCTTTTTCATGGGTGAAAACTATGAAAATCAATTGTGGTTTGAGTTTTCCACCCAAAAAACAGCTTCCAATCCCTTTGGATTGTGGGATATTGGGTTTTCCATGAATGAAACCAACAAGATTATCATCAACTCCGGCAAGCACAGTGCCTTCAATGTTACTTCTATAGACAATGTTGATTTTAAAGACCTTACCAGCATCGATATCAGTAAATTTCAATGGCGTTTCGACAATCCCAATGGTCATGTAGATTCTCTCGCCTTCTCTGGTTGGTGCAAGAATTACAGTTTGGGCAAAGCAGAACCATTTAACCGTTTATATATCATCAACCGAGGCGCAGATTCATTGGGCAATAAAAAGTTCATAAAACTAAAAATGATGGGGCGAGAAGGCAACAGCTACCACTTCAAATGGGCTGTACTTTCCGACACTGCTGCCACTCACGATGTTTATATCCAAACAAACAACAACTATAATTATTGTTATTACAATTTCGGAATTGAAAAAGAGGTTCAGAATGAACCCCTAAACCGGGATAACTGGGACCTGATGATCACCACCTACAAGCAGGTGGTGAAAGAAGAAACCCTCGGGCAAACAATGCCGTACATACTTCGTGGAGTGCTCACCAACCCAAACAAGGTGAAAGTAATTGAACTAAACAACAAAATCCCTTTTGACCAAATTGACCTCACTTATGCAAAAGCATTGGTGTTTAGCAATTATTTGAATGAAATAGGTTACGATTGGAAAACCTGGAGCCTGTCAGCAAATAAATACGCCATCAATCAAAACAAAGTTTTTATCATACTGGATGCGAAAGGAAATTATTTCAAAATGCGTTTCGTAGACTTCTACAATGATCTTGGTGAAAAAGGTTACCCTAAAATAGCCTGGGAACTGCTGAAATAATTTCAACAAAAGCAATTACTGAATCCTTTTTCCCTGCTTTAGCGGTAATTTTGCTGCCGTTTATTTATTCCTAAAATGAAATATTTTTCTCCAACCCTCCCCCTGTTTATTTTGCTGTTGAATGCTTGCACTTTAACAAAACCGGCAAATCAATTACCTGTTGGGAAAGGAGAAAAGCACCTGAAAAACCTGCAGCAACTCACCTTTGGCGGGGATAATGCCGAAGCCTACTGGAGTTTTAACGGCAAAATGCTCACCTTCCAAAGCAACAATACCGCCTGGGGATTACAGTGCGATCAAATCTTCACGGCAAGCATCAAACAACTTCAGGATTCCGGATTCAAACCCAGCCTCATCAGCACCGGTGATGGTAGAACCACATGCTCCTATTTCATGCCCGACAACAAGCATATCCTTTTTGCCAGCACCCACCTTGGAGCAAAATCATGTCCGGCTGCTCCGGAATTAAAAGGGGCATACGTTTGGCCCATTTACGACACCTACGACATTTTTGTATCTGACCTTAGTGGCAAAATAACCAAACAACTGACCAACGCACCCGGTTACGATGCCGAAGCAACCATTTCCCCCGACGGCAAGAAGATTATCTTCACCAGCACGCGCAGTGGAGACCTTGAACTTTGGATTATGGACATTGACGGAAATAACCAGAAACAACTCACCTTTGGCCTGGGATATGACGGTGGCGCATTTTTTAGCCCGGATAGTAAAAAAATTGTTTTTCGGTCCAGCAGACCCATTTTGCCGGAGGAAGTCGCAAAGTATAAAGATTTATTGTCCAGAAACCTGGTGGAGCCAACCCAAATGGAAATCTATACAATGAATATAGACGGAACTAACCTAAAGCAAATCACCCATTTGGGCAAAGCCAACTGGGCTCCGTTTTACCACCACGACAATAAACGAATCATTTTCTCCAGCAATCACAAAAGCACCAAGGGATATGACTTCCAGCTTTATATGATCAATGAAGATGGAACCGGGTTGGAACAAATCACCACTGAAAGTATTTTCAACTCCTTCCCCATGTTTTCCCCCAACGGGAAAAAACTGGTATTTAGTTCCAACCGGTACAATGGTGGCACACGTGCAACCAACCTATTTATAGCCGACTGGGTGGATTGATGCTGATTAAAACAGAAGCACTGGTATTGCGAAAAACTGCTTATGCAGAAAATTCCGCTATCGTGCATGTTTTCACCCAAACCCACGGCGTGTTATCCTTCATCTTTTCTTCGGTACAAGGCAAAAAAGGCAAAGGAGCGGCACTGCGACCCGGTTGCTTTATCGAATTGGTTTTTTATTACAAAAACAACCAGCAATTGCTTCGCGCCAAAGAGACCAAGGCCATCGAACCTTTTTTGATTGAGGATCCTGTTCGCAGCAATATTGCGCTGCTATGCACAGAGCTGGTAAAAAATTCTGTACCTGACGAAATGCCGGACGAGAACCTTTTTACAGCCTTGAAAACAGAATTTTCGAGGCTTTACCGTGCCTCCAGCCTGGAATTATGGTTCATCCACAAGTTCATCATCAAACTATGTGAAGCTACCGGCCATAGCCTTATATCTTCTAGTGAAACCAAACATATACATACCGGTATGAATTTCCTTTTTTGGGATAAAACAGACCAGTTTTTGATTGAAACACTGCAAAAAAACCAACAGCCTGAAGGTGATCGGGAATGCCGCAGAAAACTGGCAGAAAAAATGCTCGATTACATGAAACAGGTGGTTTTCCCCGGAAAAGAAATACGTACTTTTCGGATTATTTCCGAAGTTTTTGATGCTTAGGGATACCTTTCAAGGTATTCCAGCGCGTGCTTTACCATGTCAGAACTGCCAATAAACAGCGGTGACCGCTGATGCAAATCCGTGGGCATGATGTCTAAAATGCGCTCTTTACCCGAATGAGCCATTCCACCCGCCTGTTCCACAATATACGCCATGGTATTGCACTCATAAATCAACCTAAGCTTTCCACTGGGTTTCTTTTCGGTTCCGGGGTAAATAAAAATACCGCCACGCAACAAATTCCTGTGCACATCGGCAATCAAACTGCCAATGTAACGCGCGCCATAAGGTCGGCCTGTTTCTTTGTCTTTTTCCTTGCACCAAGCCACGTATTGCCTAACCCCTTCCGGAAAATCAGAAGAGTTGCCCTCATTTAAGGAAAACATGGATCCTTGCTGCGGAATACGGATGTTTTCATGCGACAAACAAAATTCCTGCAAAGAATCATCCAGGGTAAATGCATTAACACCATTTCCAGTGGTATATACCAACATGGTACTGGTACCATATAAGAAATAACCGGCCGCAATTTGCTCAGAGCCGGCCTGTAAGCAATCTTCTGTCTTTGGAGCACTGCTTGTATCTTTCCTGCGGTAAATAGAAAAAATGGTACCGATACTGGCATTCACATCGATATTGCTGCTTCCATCCAGTGGGTCAATTGCAACGTAATATTCCTTGTGCTCGCATCCTTTAATGAAAATGGCATGGTCCTGCTCTTCACTGATAACCGCACAAACTTCACCACAACGGCTCAACACTTCAATAAACGTATCGTCTGCAATCACATCAAGCTTTTTCTGGTACTCACCCTGTATGTTCATGGAACCCATATCGCCAAGGATATCTACAAGCCCGGCTTTGCGAACATCCCGGTTTACCATTTTCGCACCCAATTCGAGTGCGCGAAACATTTTACTGTATGCTCCGGTTGCGTTTTTGTACAGCGATTGCTGATCTACAATAAATTGTTCTAGGGTAACAAGTCCTTTTAAAGCCATAAATGATGTATTGGGATGATTTGGTTTATACCTTTGCAAAAAAACAACAAGGAATTGGTGTTTACCAAATAAAATGAAAATATTCAAATTTGGAGGCGCATCGGTTAAAGATGCAACTGGGGTAAGGAATGTAGCTGCCTTACTTTCGCAATATCAGCAGGAACAGGTGCTGGTGGTGATAAGCGCTATGGGAAAAAGCACCAATCTTCTCGAAAAAATCGTGAATGCCTGTGTGCACAAAACCGGAGAACTCAACCACTATCTTCAAGAACTGAGGGCTTACCATTATGCCATTGTGGATGAATTGAACACATCCAAAGCATCAGCAATGGTAAATGACATAGAAAATTTATTTTTAGAACTCGAATGTCTGGTGGAAACTCCGGTCAATATTGAGGAATATGATTTCATTTACGATCAAATAGTTTCTTTCGGAGAAATGATCAGCACCAAAATTGTAAGCCATTATTTACTGAATCAGGGGATTAAAAACCAATGGATAGACAGCAGGAATTTCATCATCACAGATGACCGCTACCGCGATGCACGGATACAATGGAATGAAACCGAACAGATTATTACCAAACGCCTAAAACCACTTGCCGAACGAAACCTTGTCATAACCCAGGGTTTTATTGGCCGGGGCCCTGTAAACGAAAGCACCACCCTAGGCAGAGAAGGCAGCGATTATTCTGCCGCTGTTTTTGCATATTGCCTTGATGCAACATCCGTTACCATTTGGAAAGATGTTGCAGGTGTGATGAATGCAGATCCTAAAAAAATGGATAATGCAGAACTGATTCAGGAACTTGGTTATTCTGATGCCATTGAATTGGCCTATTACGGTGCCTCTGTAATCCATCCTAAGACGATACAACCGCTGATGGCTAAGAATATACCACTTCATGTTAAATCGTTTCTAAACCCGCAGGATGACGGAACAACAGTCAGCCGTTTATCTCATAAACTCAGCGTTCCCTGTTATATTTTCAAAACTGATCAGGTTCTGGTAGAACTTAAAACCAAAGATTTCACCTTTATCGTGGAACAGAACTTGGAACAAATTTTTAGCCTGCTGGCAAAATACAAAGTTCGCTGCAACATCATTCAAAACTCAGCTATCAGTTTCAGCTTTGTGGCAGACAACAAAGAGAACAAGCTGGAAAAACTATTGGCTGAACTGGTTACACTCGGATTAGAAACAAAAACAACCGAAGCATTGGAACTTATAACCATCTACAATGCCAACAATGCCTCTATCCAATATGTTGGGTCTATTGGGAATATCATTCTCGAACAAAAAAATGGCAATACAATCCATTATTTAATTAACCGGTAAGGTTCTAATTTTCTATATAGGCCTTTTCTGCAAACCCAAATACTACCATTTAGGTAGCTGTGGTTTATTTAGGCAGTGTAATCAATGAAACAGACTAATTGGGTCTGAAGAAGAATATTTCCAGCTCTCCATCAGGACCATACATAACAAAAAAAAGCCCGGCAATTAGCCGGGCTTTTTCTATTAGATTGTTTTATTAGTTTCTAACTACTACGCGCTTGGTGGTGGTTTGACCGTCGTTTGAAAGACGAATCATGTATACACCATTTCCAAATTGAGCCAGGTTCATTTCGGTGTGTCCGAGACCTGATTTCAAGTTAGAGAAAGACGCTACTTTGCTGCCAGATACATTGAATACTTCAACACTTACAGGCTTGTTGTTTTGCAACATGTAGCTCAAGGTTACCTTACCGCTGGTTGGGTTAGGGAACACGCTAACTGCTTCATCAAGGCTGATTGCGCTGGTGCTCAGGTAAGTATTCTGACAGTTTGGAGGATAGTTAACAAACACAGGACGGGTTACCATCATGGCTTTGTTACCGCTAGGATCGTTCAACATGTAGTTGATGTAGTAAACACCAGCTTCCCAAATGTTCACGTTGTGGTTCAACACAGATACAAGTGGAGACAAGGTAGCAGGCGAGTAATAGTTATCGCTCAATACCAAGCCACTCATTGCCCAGAAAGGAGTACCTACGCATACGTTCATGGCAGGTGCAAGGATTTGAGGAGCAATGCGGTCTACAACTGTTACAGTGCGAATTTTAGTGGTAGTGTTACCGCTTTCGTCTGTGGCAGTGTAAGTTTCAGTGTAAGTACCCAAGGTGTATGGATCTACTGAACCGGTTTTAACTACACTCACTTTGTTCAAAGGATAGAAGTTATCGCTTACAGTTACGTTGCGAGATACATAAGGAGTATTCACATCGTGAAGGATGATATCTTCAGTGTTCAATGAAATTTCAGGAGCAATGTAGTCATCAACCTGGTAGTTGATTACAAATCCATCTTCGTCAGCTTTGTTTCCGTTAGGATCAACTGAAGTGTAGATTACAGGGTAAGAAGCACGGATAGCAGTGTTTACCGGACCGTTGAAACCAGGAGTTTTAACAACCGCGATAGGACCGTTACATTCGTCTTGAGCATAGATGTTATCTACAAATACGCTGTTGATTTGAATTTTAACGATGCTGTTGTTTGTGATACGGTTACCTACAGTGTAGATACCAGGCTTCTTGGTGTCGCGAACCTGCACAATGCGGGTCTTAACTGAAGTGTTGCCTTGAGCATCGCTAACGGTGTAAGTAAGGGTGTAGTCACCTACTTTAGAAGCGTTAACAGAACCAGTGATGATGATAGCAGTGGTAAGGTTACCGTCAACAGCGTCAGTTGCAATTGCACCTGGCTCGTTGTAGGTTCCGCACTGTTCGATGGTTTCGATTGCTTTACCGTTCAAGGTCAAGGTAGGTGCAGTCCTGTCAAGAACCACATATACAGTACGACGCTTAGGCATAGCTGCGTTACCTGATGCATCGCTCAATGTGAAATCGATGCTGTAGATACCAGGGATGGTACAATCCAAATCAGAGTTCAATACAACTTTAGAAGTCATGTCACCTTCTGTAGGGTCATTGGCGCTATAGGTGTTGTTAGCTACTTCAGCCCAGCATCCATTAGCAGTACTGGTACGTTCTACATATAAGGTATCTTTACCTACAAGGGTAATTACTGGAATCGCATTGTCATTGGCAAGTTCGATACCGTAATCTTCAAACTCACCTACAGTGTTTACACCACAAGGAGTGTTGCTGAATGCACCATAGCTGCTGGCTACACGTAAACGTGTGCTGCCTTCGAAGCTGGCGCTCTTGTTTGGAACGGTGATGGTTGCAGTTGCATCAAAACCGGTGATTGCACCAGTGCTCATAACTTCTTCGCCGGCGTCATTAAAGTCACCATCTACGTTGAAGTCGATCCATGCTTTGTAGTTCAAGCTGTTGCTGTTGGTCAAACGTGATACAGCCAGGCTGTAAGATGCACCAAAAGTCAAAGTAGCTTTCTGGGTAGCAGAATAGTCTGTGTAAGCAGCCACACCACTTGCAGATTCGTTGTTGATCAAGGTGGTAGAACCTTTGCTCAGGTTAACCTTGTTGATTCCGATGTCAGAGCTGATCAGGTCAGTCAAAGGAATGCAATAGTCAAGGGCACATACATATTTGTTTTTGATAACCTTCTTCTCGGTAGAACCGGCAGGGTTTTCAGCAGCATTCCAACCTTTAAGGGTGAAAGTGTAGCAACCACCCTGGTTGAAACGAAGAGACAACTTCTTGGAAGTTCCAACCAAAGAACCTGACATAACGGTGTAGGTAGTTGGGAAGATGTTCCATTCGAAGTTGGTAGCATAATCTGAAGTGATTGTGAAATCAACAGTTTGACCAGCATTTGGACGAACGTTGCTTGCAGTGTAATCCAACAAACCTGGTTTGGTAGGAGTTACAATATCAATTGTTTTGCAGAAAGTGTCTGAACCGTTACAAGTGGTAGCTGACAAACAAACAGTGTAGGTACCATCAGCTGGGAATACACGGCTGAATGTTTCAGAACCAGACTCGGGGTTGCCATCTACTGACCACTCCCAAATTGGAGAACCCTGAACATTGGCTGAGGTGTTTTTGAAATCAACTGTTGTTCCGATTGCGGCAGGATTGTAAATGGTAGACCATGAAGCATCTGGCTTAACGGGAGGAGCTAAATCAGAATCCCAAGTGGGGATGAGGCCGGAGTCCTGACCTGAAGCGGTTGATTCGAAAGTGATGTACATAGCACCGCTTTTTGATGTGAATGTGCTATTTCTGTAGGTAGCCTGGTTCGCACCGGTAATTCCAGTAGCAGGGGTAATTTCTTTAGAAGGATCAGCAATTCCGGCATCATAGATGCGGATTTTATCGTTGGCGTCAGCCAATCTGATTTGCTTGAATTTCAAGCGGATTTCTTTGGCACCGCAAGGGAGAATCTTGAAATAGTCGATACTGGTTTTACGGTTTCCACCATAGTTAGCAGTAGGTCCGGCGTGATCATACAATGTACCCTTTTTGTTTTCGCCCAGGGTAGTGATACCCATGTAGAATTCTGAAGGTGGGGTACATTCAACATACATGTTTTTGCAAGTTTTGGTAGATGCACCAATGCTGTTTTCAGCAGTTAAGCAGAAATCCCACTTACCTACTTCGTCTAAGAAAAATTTAGGATTCTGTACGGTACGGGTGTATACCAAACCAGTTGGAGACTTAGCTTCCCAGTTCCATTTGAATGCACCGTTGGTGGAAAGATCCAACATTTCAGCATCATAATAAATTTCAACCTGGTTAGCCTTAGCAATAAAGTCAGCATCAGGCACTTTGCTTGGCCTTACGATGGTAACTGATTTGGAAATTGAATCTTTTACACCGCAATAGCTTATGAGCATTTTCACGTCAAAGGTAGTAGGTGGTGAAGGTGGAGCCCATTTGGCCTGACCCACTGTTCCTGTAGAGGCAACTGGCGTAACGTCAGGTCCTGCGAAGGTCCAGTTGTAGGTATATGCTGAATTTGGATTGGCAGCATTAAACTTAACTGTGGTGTTTTCGTAGTTTGGACCAGTAGGAACGATAAAGTTGGCTACGGGAGGCGCACCCACTTTCAGGTTAACGGCTACATCGATGATGTTACCATAGGTGCTCTGTGTTCCGCAGCCCATGCTTGTGTTAACAGTCGAGTAGAAGTAAAAACCACGGAAACGCATGGTGCTTGCACCGGTAGCAGACCAGCAAGGCAACTTGATGGTTGATTTTACCGCAGTAGTACCGATAGCAGACCATGGACCTGATGCTGGATTCGCAATACACTCAGCAGCAGAGAAGCTGTTGTTGCGGTCGTAATCCAACCAGATACCTACACGGGTTAAGTAACCCCAACCGTAAGCATCAACAGAACCGGTGATTTCAAGAGTCAAATCGCCACCAGCAGTGATGTCGACAGGACTGGATGCATTCACCAGCGTGTTGGGTGTAGAAGCAGTAGTAGAACACGCAAGGCCCGAATAACTGGCCAGCGTACCTCCACTGTTGCTCATTTTGATTTCTACGATGTTGCCACCGTAGTTGTGTCCACAACCCCAAGAGTTCGCAGCGGCGCAAATTTGCCCCTTTGAACTACCCGGCATCATGGCCAGAAACCCTAAGCCCACAAGGCCCAGCGCTCTGGTGATTTTGGTAATAGTTAACTTCATATTGTGAGATTTTATCTGTAGTTGTCGCAATTATAGCTAAAAAAAAGACGCAACACCTTAAAAAGGTTGCAATAATTTTAAAAAAAAGTTATGTCTATGACAGAAATATGACTTTTCTGTTAATGGTCAGGGAATCAGCAATTGCTGACCCACTTTAATTTCATTGCTTCCAAGCTGGTTTTTAAGCCTGAGCGCATCCACCGAAACCTGATATTTCCTTGAAATCTGATAGAGTGTTTCCCCTGCAGAAACCTTATGGAGCTTGTTTTCCAGGGATTTAGATACCAATGCGGTATTTGCTATTCGCAACTCCTGTCCCAACTGTATCTGGGAGTTTACAATATGGTTCCAAACCATTAAGGAATCCGCTGAAATTTTGTATAGCCTTGAAATGCTAAAAACTGTTTCCCCCTTCATAACAATATGGTAAGATAAATTAGGCTTCGGCACATCATGCTCCGCTGCCGGATTTCCTTTGCCCTCTCCCACCTTTGCTTCTGGAATTTTTTTATCCCTTGCTTCAGGAAACACATGCCCTGTATCCGTGTTGTTTTTCTTTTTTTCCTGTTCGGCCTTATCCAGGTCCTCTCTTTTTTGCATAAGATACAGGCGTTCTCCGGGCCGCAAATCCTGTCCGGGCTTCACGTGGTTATACTTTTGCAATTGTTTTAGCTTAATGGCGTGTTGCTGGCTGATATCCCGCAATGTTTCGCCATCCTGCACCACATGGATTTGGTCTGAAGACTTGCGCCGCTTGGGTTTGAGGTAGATGATTTCTCCGGGCCTAAGCTCTTCGCCGTTTTTCAGATCGTTGTATTTATAAATCTGCCACACGCCCATGTCTTGCTCTTTGGCGATATCGGCAGCAGTTTGCCCCCTGCGTGCGTAAACTGCTGGCAGCCCCTTCACCCTTATTAAGTTGCCGGCAGCCGTATCCGGGGTATCGTAGTCATCACCCAAAATAACCATGCTGTCATACATCGACAAGCGGTAGCGCTCTATTACACCAATAAGGATTGATCCATAAGCCGGATTGGTTGCATAGCCTGCCTGTCTAAGCCCATTGGACCAGGCTTTGTAATCGGTGGCCGGCATGGCAAATAAAAAGTCATACCGGGAATTGCCTTTCAGAAACAAACTATGGTCCCTGTAGCTTTCCATGGCCGATGAATATCCCCGAAAACACTCATCCGGAGCGTCATCATCTGCAAGGCAAAAATTTCCCGTCCAGTTTTTACGACACTTAATCCCAAAATGGTTGTTGCAATCCTTGGCCAACTTGCTATTACCGCTGGCACTTTCCAATATACCCTGAGCCAGGGTTACCGATGCGGGAACACTGTAGACCTTCATTTCCTGCATGGCCGCAAACTTATACTCGTTAATATAATCAACGGTATTGAGCTTCTGGGCTTGCAGCGAAGCAAAAGCAGCGCTAAAGGCAATAAAACAATATAGGACCGGGCGCATAGGCTAGTATCTCCAAATTAACTAACGGGATGAAGTCATATTTTATTTCTTTATCGACGAAAAGTGAATAAACAAGGCAACAAATGGGTGTAAAAATGGTTCTATATGAAACTTCGTGACTAAAGTATCACTGCAGTATACCTTTAATTGTGTTTTTTTGCATTTGAAAAATGAAACTTAAACTATTTGCCCTTTCGATTGCCGCTTTGGTTTTGGGTAACCTCCATGCCCAGATAAAAAGGACCACAACCAGAAGCATGACTTTTTCTACCAAAAATGCAAAGGTTGGAGATATCATCGATGTTGTTGTTTCCCTGGGGCCCGCTCCCGGAATGCATATATACAGCGAGAAAACAACCTGTGCAGAGGATGTAGGAAACACCCGTGCCTCAATGGAATTTACCGGCGATCACTTTGTAGTGGTTGGAAAACCAATTGGGGTGGGCGATGTACTTAAAACCGACCAACTTGCCGAACTGGACAAAATTAATTGTAAGACCGGCGAATTTCCGGGAATTGCGGTTTTCAAACAAAAAATAAAGGTATTGGGCACGATTGCTTCAATCCAATGCCGTTTTAGCGGACAAATGTGCTCTGAGGATCAGTGTGTACCTATCAATGAAGTGCTGGAAGCCAAAAATCCTGTAATGGCAGAAGGTGCCACAGCACCAAGCACAGAGACCAAACCACAGGAAGATACCACCCAGACCACCAAAAAACCTGAAACCAACATAGAGGAATCCAACGCTTCCGATAATTCCTATAAATCAAGCGCTAAAAATGCTGTGGGTTCCTGCAAAGAATTAACCTACAAGGGCTCTGTGGGCGCGGCTAAAAACGAAACCGGCAACAAAGGACTTGGGCTGGTTTTCTGGCTGGCCTTCACCTCTGGATTGCTGGCGCTCCTCACGCCATGTGTATTTCCAATGATACCCATGACCGTGGCATTCTTCCTAAAAAATGAAGACCGCAAAAAATCGGTTCGTGACGGCATTGTATTTGCCATTTCCATTATCCTCATCTATGTTGTCATAGGCACCATTGTAAGTAAAGTGGTGGGCCCGGACGCGGCCAACTGGCTGAGCACACACTGGATACCCAATGTATTCTTCTTCTTTATATTTATTGTGTTTGCAGCCAGTTTCTTTGGGGCATTCGAAATGGTGCTTCCCGCCTCTTGGGTAAATGCCATAGACAAAAGGGCAGACAAGGGCGGCATAGCCGGACCTGTTTTCATGGCACTGACCATCGCGCTGGTTTCTTTTTCCTGCACAGGGCCAATTGTAGGAACTGTATTGGTAGAAAGCGCCAAAGGCGGACTAACCACACCCATCATAGCCATGCTGGGATTTTCCCTGGCATTTGCACTGCCATTCGGATTGCTTGTCATATTCCCCAGCTACATGAAAAGCCTGCCCAAAAGCGGTGGATGGCTAAACAGCGTAAAGGTGGTGCTGGGCTTTGTAGAATTGGCCTTTGCCTTAAAATTCTTAAGCACAGCAGACCAAACATACCACTGGGGAATACTGGACAGGGAAGTTTACCTGGCCTTGTGGATTGTTATCTTCTCCTTACTGGCAATTTATCTCATGGGTAAAATCAAGTTTTCTCATGATAGCGATGTGCCTTATTGGTCCGTAACCCGATTGATGCTGGTGATTACTACTTGGTCTTTTGTGGCCTATCTCCTGCCGGGAATGTGGGGTGCACCGCTAAAATCGCTGGCGGGCTATTTGCCTCCCATGCACACACAGGACTTCAAACTGGGAGTTGGTGCGGAAGAATCAGCATCTGCGGCGGGCCAGTGTCAATCTGCCAAATATGCTGAACAACTGCATTTGCCTCATGGCCTCAATGGTTATTTTGACTACGAACAAGCCCTGGCTTGCTCAAAAGAACAGAAAAAACCCCTGTTTATCGATTTCACCGGGCATGGCTGCGTAAACTGCAGGCGCATGGAAGAAAAGGTTTGGAGCAACCCTGCAGTGCTCAATATTCTCAAAAATGATTATATTGTTGTATCGCTATATGTGGATGACAAAAAAATCAAACTGCCTGTGGGCGAACAATTTGTTGCCAGAAGCAGCGGAAGAACCATCAAAACCCTGGGGGAAAAGAATGCCGAAATACAGGCTTGTTATTTCAACAGCAATAGCCAGCCCATGTACGTGCTCATGACCGGAGAAGAAGTATTGCTTCAACACCCCGGAAGCGCAGAAACATTCAATTACAACGCAGATAAGTTCAGGGAATTTCTGGAAATTGGCTTATCAGAATTTAAACGATTGAACCCATGAGTATCCAACGTATTCAACAACATTTCACCGAAGCAGCAGCAGTATTGCAGCAATTTATGGGTAATGAGCAAAACCTATTGCAGATTGCCGAAGCTGCAACATTAATGTCTTCAGCCATTGAAGGTGGAGGGAAAATTATTTCCTGCGGTAATGGGGGCAGCCATTGTGATGCCATGCATTTTGCGGAGGAACTGAGCGGGCGCTACCGCAACAACCGCAAAGCCTTGCCCGCTATTGCCATCAGCGACCCCAGCCACATCAGCTGTGTGGGCAACGATTATGGTTTTGAGTTTGTATTTAGCCGTTTTGTTGAAGGCCTTGGAAAACCCGGTGACGTTTTGCTTGGAATAAGCAGCAGCGGCAACAGCAAAAACATCATCAATGCCATGCAAGCGGCAAAAGCCATGGGTATAAGAACCATAGGGCTTACCGGCAAGGACGGTGGACAGATGGCGGGATTGTGCGACATTGAAATCCGCGCTCCATGGTCCGAGTATGCAGACCGGGCTCAAGAGATCCACATCAAGGTGATTCATGCTTTGATTGACCAAATTGAGCAAACCCTGATAAAATAAATCAAGAATTCTGCAGGCAATTCAATATTTTCGCCTGCTCATGATGGATTTACGCTTTCGATTAACCCTGCTTAGCTTTCTTCAGTTTTTTGTTTGGGGAGCTTGGCTCATAACCATTGGCACCTATTTCTTTGGCAGCAAACTGGGAACAGGCGAGCAATTTGGCGCCATTTTCTCTACCCTGGCCATTGCCTCACTGATCATGCCCGCAATTACCGGAATCATAGCAGACCGCTGGGTAAATGCCGAAAGGCTCTACGGAGTGCTGCAAATAGCCTATGGAGGGTTTATGCTGCTGGCCACAACCGCAACCAATGCCAATGATTTGTACTACATCATTTTCGGCGCGATGATGTGTTACATGCCCACCATTTCATTATCAAATTCCATTTCCTATACCACGCTAAGCCAACAAGGATACGACGTGATAAAGGTATTCCCTCCAATACGTGTTTGGGGCACCATAGGCTTTATCGCCGCGATGTGGATTACCAACCTAACCGGAAGCAAAAGCAATACGCAACAGTTCTTTATTGCAGGCATTGTGGCCATTGCTTTGGGATTCTATGCTTTCACCCTTCCTGCCTGTACGCCTAAAAACACCATTTCCAGAACAGCGTCCTGGGTTTCTCAATTGGGGCTAGATGCATTCCGCTTATTCGCCAAATACAGAATGGCACTTTTCTTTTTGTTTTCCATGTTTTTAGGCGGCGCACTGCAATTAACCAACATGTATGGCGATACCTTTCTGGATGATTTCAGGAACCAGGTGGCATACGGCCCCGATTCCTTTGTGGTGAAGTATTCTACCATCATCATGTCCATCTCTCAGGTATCTGAAACGGTTTTCATCCTCACCATCCCCTTCTTTTTAAGAAAATTCGGTATCAAAAAAGTAATGCTTTTTGCCATGTTTGCCTGGGTACTCCGTTTTGGCCTGTTTGCTTATGGAAATCCTGAACAAGGGTTGTGGATGATTATCCTAAGCTGCATTATTTACGGAATGGCATTTGATTTTTTCAACATCTCCGGTTCTTTATTTATCGAAACACAAACCGATTCCAATATCCGCTCCAGTGCACAAGGATTGTTTATGATGATGACCAATGGCGTCGGCGCTTTTTTGGGCAGTACCATCAGTGGTGTTGTGATAGACCGCTATTACACATTTTCAAATGGTTCTAAGGATTGGCATGGCATCTGGCTTAGTTTCGCCGCCTATGCGTTTATCATCGCCATCGGGTTTATGGTGCTGTTTAAAGAAGAAAAAAGTGCTATCGCGAAACCCGCTGCCAGTGCAGAAGCCTAAGGCTTTTTACTGTTATCAAACGCGGAATAAGGATCTTCTTTGGATTCGTTTTCATGGAACCATGGCGGCTTAACGTCCCTGGTGTATTTCAGATAATAACCCCGAAGCAAGATGGCTAAAATAAAGCCCGTTATGGCACCGGAAAGGTGACCTTCCCAGGAAACATGACGCTGCAGCGGGAAAACACCCCATACCATGCTTCCGTAATACATGATAAGCACAAAGGAAAGCATGCGCAGCGAGCGATTTGCGGCAAGCAGGCCCGCAACAATTAAAAAGATCAATAAAGCGTACAAAAAGCCACTGGCACCGATGTGCTGGGTATTTTCTTTAGCCAGAAAAAAGACAAAGAATCCGGTCAAGACCCAGGACAGGGATAACACCAGCCATGCTACAGGCCTGTAACGCACAAACAGCAGAGATAGCAGCAACAGCAACCCAAGTGTATTGGACCATAAATGTGCGGCATCTGCATGCACCAGGACCATTGTTACAACTCCATGTATGTGCGCCCAATTGCCCGGCTGAAGGCTTAATGCAGCCTTATCCCATGCTAATAAATCTGCCATGAAGTGCATGGCCACAATAGCACAGACAATGATTATTGCCGGCAGTATGTTTTGGAATAATCGTTGCACGTTATTTAAAAGTCTATACTGGCATTAAGCCAACCGGCATCAAATTCCGCATTCCACCGTTCATAAAACCGTATGGCCGGTTCGTTCCAGTCCAGCACCTGCCATGTTAAACGCTTATAGCCCATGGCCCGGCATTCGTTCACACAGGCCTCCATGAGCAATTTACCGATACCATTTCCGCGGAGGGCTTCACGTACAACAATATCCTCCAAATACAACACAGGGCCTTTCCAGGTGCTGTAGCGCACATAACAAATAGCCATGGCAACAACAACCCCATCAGAAGATTCAGCCACCCAGGCTTTAAATAATGGATTTGAGCGCTCAAATCCGTCATGTTTCAGTTTTGCTGCGGTATTGATAACCTCGTGGGGGGCGCGTTCGTATGCTGCAAGCTCCTCGATAAGGTTGAACATGGCGGGAGCATCATCGGCTGTAGCCAAACGTACGGTATAACCTGAAAAGGCCATATTAACGCACTACCAGTCTGAGTATTTTGGATTTATCGCCACCGGTTACCTGAACGAAGTAAAGTCCTTTGTTCAGCTTTAGGTCGGCAATGTCTACGCGCACTTTGGCACCGGCAAACTCGGTTTTTTTGATTGGCGCAGAAAAAACAACTTCACCCAAAACATTGGAAATGGCATATTTTGCATTGGGGAAATCGGTTTCAGAAAATTCCAGGTTGATGTAAAACCAGGTTCCGGTAACCGGATTTGGGTTCAAAGAAAAACCAGGAGCGGGCTCTGTAACCGTGGGAACCGGACCAGCAAAGGTGGCAGCGTTTACAACACCCGGGGCAGATCCCATAAGGAGGATTGAAAATGCTATTGCAAAAACCTTGTGCATCAGTTATATGCAAAGGAAATAAAAAAAGGGCACTTTTGCAAGCACCCTTTAAATTTCTTGGGAGAAAAGCTTATTTAGCTTTCTCTTCTACCTTTTTGGTAGTGTCAGCTGCAGCAGCCTTTGAAGTGTCAACAGTAGCAGCTTCTTCAGTTTTAACTGTAGTGTCAGCAGCTTTGTTAGCAGTGTCAGCATCAGCGGTACCGCTGTTACCAGAGCAAGCTGCGAAAGCGAACATAGCGCAGGCAGCGATAGCGAAATAGATCTTTTTCATTTTGTTTTTTCCTGATTAAATGTGGGGCAAAAATAAAAGTGAAAAATAAAAATGCAATACTTTCTGTATTTTTTTTTCATTTTTTTTTATTATCCGGGCAAATTGGCCTATTTGAAGAACCAAAAAAGCGCGCAACAGCAAACTATTTCCATGCATCTTCGGTTACATAAGGTATTGAAAAAGATTAGCATTGCCGGAGCCGGGATTGGCGGATTAACCGCAGCCATCAGGCTGGCAGAAGCCGGATACGAGGTGCATGTGTATGAACAAAAAAACGAACCCGGAGGCAAGCTGGCTGAAATAAAAGAGAATGGATACCGCTTTGATGCAGGCCCTTCCCTATTTACAATGCCGCACTTCATCGATGAGCTGCTTGCTGGCAATGTACCTTTTCAATATCAGCGCATGGATACCCTCTGCCATTACTTTTATGAGGATGGCCTGCGTTTTCAGGCCCCTGCAGACCAAACAGCATTCATATCGGCGGCAGCCACCACCTTTGGGGTTGAGCCAAAGAAAATTGCAAGGCATCTTGCAAAAAGCAAGTTCATTTACCGCATCACCTCACCTGTATTTCTGGAAAGAAGCCTTCACCGGATTGGCACCTATTTGAATCCCAAAGGGCTCCGGGGAATTTTAAATTTGCCCTTTATCGGCATCAGCAAAAGCATGCACAATGCCAACAAGGATGCACTCAACAACAGCCATTTGGTGCAGTACTTCGATCGTTTTGCCACCTACAACGGCTCCAACCCATGGAAAGCGCCCTCCACGCTTAACGTAATACCTCATTTGGAGATGGGCATTGGCGCTTTCTATCCAGCCGGAGGGATGATTGCCATTCCCCGTGCATTGTTTGCCAGGGCTACCCAATTGGGTGTTCATTTTCATTTTGGAAAAAAGATAACCGCCATAAAGCATCAGGAAGGTACAATCACAGGCATCGAAATAGACCATATTTCCCAAAAAACAGATTTGGTCGTTTCCAACCTGGATGTGCGCCTCACCTACCAGTTGCTGGGCATGCCATTACCCAAAAAAATAAAACAAGCCGAGCCCAGCAGCTCCGCATTGATTTTTTATTGGGGCATCCGCAAAACATTCCCCGAACTACACCTGCACAATATCCTCTTCAGTGCCGATTACCAGGATGAATTTGATGGCATTTTCAATCGGAAAGAAATCAGCAAAGACCCTACAATTTACATCAACATCAGCTCTAAAATGGACAAAACCGACGCTCCTGAGGGCTGTGAAAACTGGTTTGTGATGATCAATGTTCCGGCAAACAAGGGTCAGGACTGGGAAGCTTTTCGGCAGGAAGCGCGTGCATCTGTTCTGGCTAAAATCAGCAAACAGCTTGGTTGCGATGTTGAATCCCTGATAGCATTTGAGGAATACCTGGACCCTGTAAGGATTGAACAATTTACCGGCAGTTCTTTCGGATCTTTATATGGCAGCAGCAGCAATAACTTGATGTCGGCATTTTTCAGGCAAGCCAATTTCACAAAAAACCCAAAAGGGTTATACTTTTGCGGCGGCAGTGTTCATCCCGGCGGAGGTATACCTTTGTGCGTACTCGGCGGAAGAATAGCCAGCGATATCATTATCGGTCAGCACCATGCAAAGCACTGAAAAGAGGGTCATAGGAATAGCCGCAATTATATATACGGTGGGGGCAATCGGCCTCAGTTTTGGCAATGCCGGAATAAGGCATTATTTCATACAGCTTACCCCTGTGAACCTGGCTGTTTCCTTGCTGATACCGCTTTTGTTTCAAAAAAAATGGACCGTTGGGCTTTTGCTTGGCTTGTTTTGCGTGGGAGCGGCAGGGTTTTTTATTGAATATGCGGGCGTTCACACAGGCCTCGTTTTCGGCAACTACCATTATGGCAAAACCCTCGGGCCCGGATGGCAGGGAATTCCATTTATGATTGCGGTAAACTGGGCCATGCTTATCTTTTTTACGACTTCATTTCTGGCCGGAAAGGTATCTAACCCATGGTTTTTGGCTGCCATTGGCGGCCTGATGATGACCTGTTATGATTTCATCATGGAACCTGTGGCCGTTTGGATGGATTTATGGCATTGGCAAAAGGGCATTATCCCCAATCAAAACTACCTGGCCTGGTTTATCTGCTCCTTTATATTGCTGCGTTTGTTTATCTGGATGAGCAAAATAGAGCGCAACAACATAGCCATTGGCCTGTTGGTTATCCAAACATTATTCTTTGGTGTATTGCGCTTAATCCTTTGATTTCAGCGCCGCTTTGCGGGGAAACAAGGATTGACCGTAGATGTAAATTGCCGTGAGGACAACACAACCGATAAAAAGCACTGAAATCTGGGTACTGAGCTTTGGCGTATTGGAGAACAACCCGATAATAATTACATTAATAAGGGCCTGAACAGCAAAATACCAGCTACTCACTTTTAAGTGGGACCATTTGCCAAGATGAACCAGTTTTTTGAATAAGAAATCGCGGTGCGGCACAAATATGTTTTCGCCCAAAATCAGCTTGTAGCAGACTGTGAGTGCTGCATCGGCGCCAAAAACGCTGAACATTAGGAGAAACATGTAATTTCCGGTTTTGAAAATCAGGGTGTAGATTAAAAACACCGTGATAAATGCGATGGAGATACTTCCCACATCCCCCATAAAGGCTACTGCTGATCTGCGAATGTTAAAAAAACCGAATATGGCAAGCGGGATGATGATGCTGAGGATAAAATTGGAATCTGTAAAATGTATCAGGTTGCCTTGAAGATCGGTAATATGCTCGTTCAAAAATAGCAAGCCGGTAAACACCAGCAACGCGTGGAGTGTGAGCATTCCATTGACCCCATCCATGAAGTTATAGGAGTTTAAAACGCCTATTCCAAAAATCAAGGATGCAAGAAAAATGGGAATTGCCTCGGTGCCAAGGCTGCTAAACGGCATTTGGTACAACAACATCACCATGGTAATAATTTGCACTATCAGGCGAAATGAGTGTTTAAGAAAGAGAATATCATCCAGGAAACTCACTGCAGTGACGATGAAAAAACCGACAACAAAGTATTCCGGTAAGGTAAGCGGATGCCAAATTAAGTATACGATGAATGCCAGGGCAACGATAATACCCATACCCGTTACGGTTGGCTTACGATGAGAGCTTCTACCTGTGGGGTGATCGTGCAATCCGTAGAGCCTAGCCAGGCGCAAAAACAAAACTGCTCCCGCGCTGCAGACAGACATCAATCCAAGAGCCAGTACTAAATTCAATTATCCAGTTATTAATACTGCCGACAAAATTAGAATATTTTCAATATACCGCACATTGATTATTATCAACATGCGGTTGACAATAATCAACATACGGCATTCTTACAGGTACATATTGTCTATTTCTTTGGCAAACTTCTCCATCACAATTTTACGTTTTACTTTAAGGGTGATGGTCATATCGCCATCTTCTATGGAAAAGGGATTGCGCTTTATTAGAAATTCTTTAACCCGCTCAAATTTAGACAAGTTTTCGTTGTATTTTTTTATGTCTTCCGCCAACCAATGCTGTAATGCTTCATGGTCCATAAATGGTGAATCCCCTTCAAAAGCAGAGGCCGAAACACCAATCTGAGAAAGGGCTTCATCCCTATTTGGGACAATGATGGCGGTGATAAACTCGCGTTTATCACCAATGATAAAAATTTGTTCTATTCGGGGACTTTTAAGGAAATTATTTTCCAGCTGGGTAGGAAAGATATTTTTACCCAACGAGGTAACCAGCATATTTTTCAAGCGATCGGTAATTTTCAGGTACCCTTTTTCAAATCGGCCAATATCACCGGTATGGAACCATCCTTCCTCGTCAAATACCTTATCAGTTTCAACTTTGTTGTTCCAATAGCCCTTCATGATATTTGGGCCCTTGGCCAATATTTCCCCTTCCTGAGATACGAAATCCGGATGGAAACTTTTATAGGACTGAATGGTATAAACCTCTTTGGTATCCGGATTTTGTATGGCTACCTGCTGCCTTGGCGCTACCCTGCCCACGGTGCCGTAGACTTGTCTGTTGTATTCATTTACCGTAATAAATGGCGAAGTTTCCGTTAGCCCAAATCCTTCCTGAACCTGAATGCCCAGGTTTGCAAAAAACTCACCTACATGCGGTGGCAAAGCCCCCCCGCCTGAAACAAACAATTTAAGTCTTCCACCCATTTTTTGCTTGATTTTTGAGAATACCAATTTATTGGCAAGCGCATATTTGGCTGCAAGCAGCGGACCTCTTGACTTACCGGCATCTTTGGTATGGCGTGCGGTTTCACCCACTCCCAAAGACCAACGGAAAATAGCGGCTTTCATGCCACCGGCTTCGGTTCCGCTTTTCATAACACGATCGTGCACCCGCTCCAGCAATCGTGGCACACATGCCATCAGTGTGGGCCTTACTTCGGCCATGTTTGGGGCAACCTTATCAATGTTTTCAGCAAATGCTACAGAAGCACCAATATAAGTCGTGAGGTAGTATGCCATACGCTCAAATACATGGCTCAATGGCAAAAAGCTCAGGAACCTGTCATCCTTGGTGATATCCGGAACCAAATCATTGGCATCATAGCAATTGCTTAAAAAGTTATAATGGGTGAGCATGGCGCCTTTGGGAACACCGGTAGTTCCGGAAGTATAGATCAGTGTGGCAACATCATCGTGCCCCACTTGCAGAAAACGCTCTTCTATTTGCGAACTCCAGCCCGCATAAAGGCTTCTACCCTGCTCTATCATGGAGGAATAGGTAATGAGTTTTTCATCGGTATCGATATCCTCTGGCAAACCAACAACCATTTCTACGGTAGGGCACTTTTCTTCTACTTTTTTAAACTTTTTCAATAGAAAATGATTCCCAACAATCAGGATTTTCGCACCGGAATCATTGAGGATGAAAGCTGTTTCATCAGGGGTAAGCGTGGGGTAAATACTCACATTGATCAATCCCAGTTTTTGCAGTGACTGGTCAATGCAATAAAATTCGGGACTATTGTCCATAATTAGAGAAACCCTGTCTCCCTTTTGTAAACCGCGGCTCATAAGCCATCCGGTGATACAATCAATGTATGCAAGCAGGTCGCGGTAAGTGTAATCGACCCAAGCTCCTTTTTCCTTCTTTGTCAGGTAAACCGTATCGGGAGTGTGAATGTGATGGGCTGAATTCAGGAAGAACTGGTGTAGAGACTTATAATCCGGATCTTTGAATTCATTATATAAGGTATTTGCCATGGTTATTACTTAAGAATGGCAAATAAAAGGAAATACGGGCGAAATCCCGAATAATGCAGTGTAAGGGAATGAAGAAAATATTTAAACAGCTTCCGCTTCTACGGCCTGAACCTCAGGCACCATGCGCTTAAGCAGATTTTCGATACCAGATTTTAACGTCATGGTAGAAGAAGGACAACCGGAACAGCTCCCTTTCATTTGAACTGTAACAACGCCGTTTTCAAAACTTTTAAAATCGATGGCACCACCATCCATTTCAACTGCCGGACGAACGTGGTCTTCCAAAAGCTGACGAATTTTGCGCTCAACTTCCGTTTCCTGCTCCGGGCTCAGCTGTTGTTTTGGTGACACAATCATTTTCCCATCCTGAATCCATTCCTGAAAAAATGTGCGTAAATCAGGGATAAGGTCAAACCACTCGTAATCATTGTTCTTGGTGATAGAAACAAAATTGTTCATGATGAACACACCATTTACGAAAGGCATTTCAAAAAGTGCAGTGGCCAAAGCGGAATCAACTGCAGAAGCGGCGGTTCGAAAATCGGCACTGTCGTTGGGCAACAACATTTTGCTGGAAACAAACTTCATGCTTTCCGGATTGGGTGTTGCTTCGGCATAAATTGTCACGAAATTTTCAGCTGATGGTTCCATAATGTGGTTACAAAATTACGCTCATTTTGAAGAAAAATCACAACAGTTTGTAATCTTTCTAAATAAAAGCAATGGGTTAATAAAATGGGAATAACCCCTTGTTAATTGAATGTAAATTGCGGCATGGCCAAAAGCAAAACAGTTTATTTCTGCAACCAATGCGGAGCGGAGAGTTCCAAGTGGGCCGGCAAGTGCAATGCTTGCGGAGAATGGAATACCCTTCGGGAAGAAGTGGTGGTGGTTAAAAACAGTCCGGCGGGCTGGGTAAAAACCCATCCATCAGACCGTTCGGTAACCCAAAAAATAAACGAGATTGCCAGCAACAATACGCAACGGATGATCATGCCGGACACAGAATTAAACCTGGTGCTTGGCGGCGGTTTGGTACCCGGAAGCCTGGTTTTGCTTGGTGGCGAGCCCGGAATCGGGAAAAGCACACTGCTGTTGCAGGTGGCACTCAAATTGAACGAACAGGTTATGTACGTTTCCGGAGAGGAAAGCGCCGAACAGGTAAAATTGCGTGCCGAGCGCATTGGCATTGACAATGAGCGTTGCGATGTGTTAACCGAAACCCGTATTGAGGCCATTCTTCAAATTTTACAGGAACAAAAACCCGCCATTGTGGTGGTAGATTCCGTTCAAACACTTTTTTCCGAGATGCTTGAAGCTACACCGGGCAGTGTTTCCCAAATCAGGGAGTGCACCGGAAAACTGCTCAGGTTTGCCAAAGAAAACAACGTTTCGGTATTTTTAATTGGGCACATCACCAAAGATGGCAGCATTGCAGGTCCCAAAATACTGGAGCACATGGTCGATACGGTATTGCAATTTGAGGGCGACCGCAATTATCACTTCAGGATCCTAAGAACCCTTAAAAACAGGTTTGGCGGTACCCACGAAATGGGAATTTACGAAATGACCGGAACTGGTTTGGCAGCCGTTCAAAACCCATCTCAAATATTTTTAGCAGAACGGGATGAAGAGATTTCCGGCATTGCCATTGCCGCGGCGATGGAAGGCGTGCGCCCGATATTGCTGGAAACGCAATCGTTGGTCAGTACAGCTGTTTATGGCACTCCACAACGTTCGTCTACAGGTTTTGACCTCAGGAGATTAAACATGTTGCTGGCAGTTCTGGAAAAGCGTTGTGGATTCAGGTTGGGGGCACAAGATGTGTTCATCAACCTTGCCGGCGGCATACGCATTGAAGACCCAGCGCTGGATCTGGCAATTGCCACAGCCATCATGAGCAGTTATCAGGGAGTGGTGGCTCCATCCAAAACGGTATTTGCCGGAGAGGTTGGCCTAAGTGGCGAAATACGGGCCGTACAGCGCGTGGAGCAAAGGATTACAGAGGCCGAAAAACTCGGATTTGAGGAGATTGTTATTTCCAAATACAACAAAGTGCAGATAGGAAGTTCCAAAATCAAGATTCACCGCTTTGGACGGGTGGATGAGATGTTCAGCTGGTTATTTGGCTAAGAAAAGGGCAAAAACCAAATCACAGTGCGGCACGCATCATGCGCTCGCGAACGAAACTTTTAGCCAGTAGCACCAGTTTTTGACCATTGGCAATCCGAATACGGTTGCCTACAATTTCCTGGGCACTGCTGCGCTGAATTTTTTCCAGCAATTTTAGGTAATAAATGTATGCCGTGTAAACCCCGAGCCTGCAACCGACCGGCAGTTTGCGAATTCCTTCAAGGGCATGGGCAAAATCCTTTTTCACATCGGCAATGATTTGGTTTTTATCATCCTCATTGAAAGCTTCAAAATCCACACCGGGAAAATAAATCCTTCCGCGTTCATCCACATCACTTTTCAAATCCCGCAGAAAATTAACCTTTTGAAATGCTGCACCCAAACTGCGCGCATGGGGCAACAACGCCTGATATTGAAAATCGTTGTTCTTGCAAAAAATACGCAGACACATCAAACCCACCACCTCAGCACTGCCATAGATATATTGATCGTAGCTTGCGCTATCGTGTGTAGTTTGGTCCAAATCTGCTGCCATGGACTGAAAAAACGGCTCTATGAGCTCATTTTCGATGCCAAATTCCTTAACAGCTAATTGAAAGGAATGCAATATTGGATTGGTGCTAATGCCTGTTTCAATGGCTTTGTATGTCTGCATTTTAAACTCTTGCAGAAGCGCTTCCTTGTCGTGACCATGAAAGGTATCCACGATTTCGTCGGCAACGCGTACAAAACCATAAACGGCAAAAACCGCCCAACGGTATTCTTTGGCCAGCAATTTGATGCCCAAAGAGAAGCTGGTGCTGTAATTCAGGGCAACCTTGCGGCTGATGTCTCCTGATGTTTTATCAAATAACTGGATGCTCATGGGTAATTTTTTCTGTGACTAATCTAGAACCTATAACAACAATTGGCAAGCCGGTTCCCGGATGGGTACTGGCACCTGCATAATACACATTATTTAAATACTCATCTTTATTTGCCGGACGGAAAGCGCCAATCTGGTTTAGACCATGCGCAAGTCCTAGGCCGCTGCCCCTGTATAGGGAGAACATTTTTTCCCATTCTATTGGGGTGTAGATGGTTTTGCTTAGGGTATTGCTTTGGATATCATATCCGGTTCGGCGGCTTAAGTCTTCGATAATTTCGTTGGCCAACTTATCTGCATCTTCAGGTAGGCTTTACCCTTCTGTCGGGGACAGGACACAAAAT
>CANKVN010000008.1 GCA_947487055.1 Flavobacteriales bacterium | reverse complement strand
GGGCAACGATGTGGTACGCGAGGCCATGCACAGTGCATTTCTTTTTCATGCCATCAAGGCGGGATTGGATATGGGCATTGTGAATGCCGGGATGATTGAGGTATATGATGAAATCCCAAAAGAACTGCTCATCCGCGTGGAGGATGTTTTGCTGAACCGCAGACCCGATGCTACCGAGAACCTGGTAACATTTGCCGAAACAGTAAAAGCCAAAAAAGAAGAAACTGTTGAAGAAGCCGAATGGCGTAAGGGAACCGTGGAATCGCGGCTCACCCATAGCCTTATCAAAGGCATAACCGAATTTATTGAAGACGATACCGAAGAAGCAAGGCTTAAGCTGGGCGAACCATTGAACGTGATTGAAGGCCCATTGATGGATGGCATGAACGTGGTTGGTGACTTATTCGGTGAAGGAAAAATGTTTTTGCCACAAGTGGTGAAAAGTGCGCGCGTCATGAAAAAGGCTGTGGCTTACCTCCAACCCTATCTGGAAGCCCAAAAAGCAGCAAACCCCGGTTCGCGTGCTCAGGGAAAAATATTGCTGGCAACCGTAAAAGGCGATGTGCATGACATCGGCAAAAACATTGTTGGGGTGGTCATGGCCTGCAACAACTACGAAATAAAAGACCTTGGGGTTATGGTGTCGGCCGATAAAATTCTGGCAGAGGCAAATGCCTGGGGCGCAGACATAATCGGACTAAGCGGGTTGATTACACCCAGCCTGGACGAGATGGTGCATGTTGCTTCAGAAATGGAGCGACTGGGCATGAATACGCCCCTGCTGATTGGAGGCGCCACCACAAGCAAAGTGCATACCGCTGTTAAAATTGCACCCAAATACAGCCACCCCGTGGTGCATGTTTTGGATGCCAGCCGCAGTGTGCCCGTTGCAGGTACTTTGCTGAACCCGGAAACAAACGGAGCCTATAAGCAAAACCTGCGCGAAGACTACAAACGCATGGCCGAAGACCACGCCAGAAGGCAAAGTGAAAAACAATTGCTCACGCTGACAGAAGCACGTGCCAATAAATTCCATTGGGACTGGGAAGCCTATTCGCCGGAAAAGCCAGCATTTACTGGTGTTAAGAGCATCGATGCCATTGACTTGGCAACCCTCAGGGAGGTTATCGACTGGACACCTTTTTTCCAAACATGGGAACTGGCAGGACGCTACCCCGATATTTTGAACGATACCATCGTGGGCGAAGAAGCCAAACAGCTTTTCAGCGATGCCAATGCCATGCTGGATGAAATCATCCTCCACAACCAGCTTCAGGCAAAAGGCGTAATTTTCATTTACCCCGCCAAGAGCAGCAATGATAGCGTTACCGTCTTTGCGGACGATTCCTGCACCCAAACACTGGCCGATTTCCACTTCCTAAGACAACAACGCAAAATGGCTGCCGGTGTGCCAAACCTGTGCCTGTCTGATTACATTGCTCCTGCAGACAGTGGAAAAACCGATTACATTGGCGGATTTGCAGTAACCTCAGGCATTGGGGTTGATGAACTGGTTCAACAGTACGACGCAGAAAACGACGATTACAAGAGCATTATGGCCAAAGCCCTGGCAGACCGACTGGCCGAAGCCTTTGCAGAATATTTGCACCGCGAAGTGCGCACCCATTGGTGGGGATATGCCCAGGACGAAACCTTAAGCAACGAAGACCTTATTCGCGAAAACTACCGTGGAATTCGCCCGGCTCCGGGATATCCCGCATGCCCCGAACATACCGAAAAAACAACCCTTTTCAACCTGTTAAAAGCCCCAGAAAACACCGGTATTTCCCTCACGGAAAGCATGGCCATGTTGCCAACTGCATCGGTAAGCGGGTTTTATTTTTCGCATCCGGAAAGCAAGTATTTTGGTTTGGGTAAAATTGCCAAAGACCAGGTGCAGGATTACGCAACCCGCAAAGGCTGGACCTTACAGGAAGCCGAACGCTGGCTTGGTCCGGTGCTGGCTTATTAAAACAATTGTAGTTTACCGCTTACAAAAACGGATTTTTGTACGCCGGGTTGTTCACGAATACCGTGTCTGACATGGTTAGCAAAAATGCCTTCAACGCTGCTTTTTCAGACGGTGAAAGCAAACGCTGTTTTGGTCCATGCACCTTAATCTGAGGATTCAAATTGGGCGAAGCATATTTTATTTGATCACTGTAATGGTTGATTACCTCATCCAGTGTTGTGAAGCGGCCATCGTGCATGTATGGTGCTGTAAGTCCCACATTCAGCAAAGAAGGGGTTTTGAAGGTTCCTATGTCCGATGACCTGCCGGTTATGCCACCAAAACCTTTATCGGTGATTACAGCGTCCAGTCCATTATTGGCTATACCCCCAAAATTGGGATTGTTCGCCTGCGCAAAAACACTGCCGTGGCAATGAAAGCAGTCTGCACCGCCGCTGAGCGCTCCTGTTAACGGATTGACATCCACCAATCCATTGTAAAGCCTTAATCCGTCCAGCTCCTGGGCTGTTAGCAAATCAAAATTGCCAGGCCACATTTTGGTAAATTTGGCATCCTTGCTCACCAGGGTCAATAAAAACTGCTCCATCGCAAGGGTCATGTTGAACACATCCGGCTCGCTGCCAAATGCTTTTCTAAACCACTGCTGATACCTTGGAATTGCAGACAACCTTTTCTTTAACAATGGCAAGGTCAGCGCCATCTCGTTGTGAGCCTGTATGGGTTCCAAAACCAGCTCGCGCAGCGTTTTTTGACGGGCATCCCAGAAAAACACCCTGCTGTAGGCGAGGTTGTATAAAGGTGGCGCGTTTCGGTTGGTGGTGAGTCCAAAAACACCGGTTGAGTAGCGGTTGGGATCTGCAAATGCATGCTCCTGCGCATGGCAGCTGGCGCAAGAAATGGTGCTGTCTATGGACAATACAGGATCGTAAAACAACATGCGGCCCAGGTAAACCCCTTCTTCCGTTAATGGATTATCGGAAGGTAAAGCAGGCATCCCGTATTTTTCGGGAAAAATGCTTTTGGGGTTGATAGGGGTTGTGCCATAAGTGGCAGCCTCCTTGGGCAATGCAGGTTCTTTGCGGCAGGAGAAAACCACCACCGCAGCAGTAAGCAAAAACCAACCAATTAAGCCCCTGTATACCATGTTTTTTACTTCACTGATTTCACTGAAAATGCATCCGACGCATTGTCAATCAACTTGTTCATCAGGTTTATTTCGTCTGCTCCGGTGCTGTGTGATACCGCTTTGTTTTTCAAATGAATTTCAACAGGATTTTTAAAATATTCTTCTGCCTTAAATTCCAGAACTGCGGTTTTCCATGTGCCATCCAAATCAAAGGTAGCGGGCATAAAGAAAGTGCGGTTAAACAGATTACCGGCAGTGTGGAACGAGAAACCCTTGTTACCGGTTTGGCTCATGCTGTCTTTAAACTCTCCGTCGAATGCCTGAAAAATATAGCCACCGGACCAACCCCAGTGCAATCCTGTAAGGTTGCCATTCAATGGGTGATTTGCAGGCCAAATGGTTGGATCTCCGTGGTTTACAGAAGAATCAGGACCTAGCTGAAACTGAATTCCTTTGTAGCTTCCCACTGGAGCTTCCGGATAGTTAAATGAAAGGCGGCCGCTGGCCACATCTATCCATTGATAGCCGTCACCAAGCATTACCAGGCTGTTGTCGTTCTTTACCAACGAAAGCTTGGCAATAATCATCCCCCAGGTGCGCAATTGAAGCACTTCACCATCGGGCTTCTGGTATTGCATTTTTCCGGTAACCATGGCATTCCCTTCCCAGGTGGGCAGCACGGTAATGGTTATGCCTTTGGAAGGCTCCTGCAATGGCTCCCCGGTTTTTTCCCTGCAGGCTGAGAAACCCAGTAGTATACCTGCAGCTATGGTCAGAAGGTGTTTTTTATTCATGGTTATGGTTTTATAAACGTTAAGGTCGTTTGTTGCTCGTTTCCAATAATTTTGGTCATGTACATTCCGGGCGCCAGTGTACCTACATCAAATTTAATGCTTTTTCCCGGAACATGCAGAAAATCAGCGCCTGTTTCAAGGCATTTTTTACCGTTTAAATCAAATATCTCCAGCTTTTCTACTTTCATGTTCAAGGTGGTTAATTCTAAAAACCGTCCTGTGACCGGATTTCCATTAATGACAACCCAATTGGGTAAAGCGTTGTCCTGATTCATTCCGCCAATGGCAGCTTTGGTTAAAACAGTCACTTCCGGATCAAATGCAGCGGTATCCGCGGCGAATGGCAGCTGAAAAACGAAGGTTTGCTCCAAAGCAGATGGATAAAAGGTTATCAAGGAATCTTTACTTTTTCCTTTGAACAAAATGGGTAGTGCCAACTGAAAAAATGGTACCGAAGGATTGGAGGGTTTTTGCTTTACCGAAACCTGCATTTTTGTTCCTTTTTGAACCCAATTGATATTCACATACGGAAAACCCTCACCCATATACCAGCGCTGAAAAAAGGTATCCAAATTCATACCGGACTCCTGCTCCATCAATGTTTTTAAATCGCTGGTGGTTGCAAAACCATAGGCGCGCTGCCCGCCCAAATATTTGCGGCAAGCGGCATAAAAGGTTGTGTCGCCTACCTTTACCCTAAGCATGTGAAGTACAAATGCAGCCTTGTTGTAGGTGAGCCTTCCATTGAACAACCGGTTTACCTGCACGGTGTCTTTTGGAAAAATACTGCCATCATCCACCCCGGTAACATCATCCCTGATTCCCCGCATCACATCCAGCCATTCATCCTTTGATTTAAGGTACTTATAACCCAGTGCTGTGAGGTACGTTGCAAATCCTTCATTCAGCCAAAGGTCTTTCCAGCTGGCACAGGTAACCTTATCACCAAACCACATGTGGGCAAGTTCGTGCGCCATCAGATCGAAACTAAAATTCACCATGAAACTCATGGTTTGGTGCTCCATGCCGCCGCCCCAGGCAAACTGCGCATGGCCGTATTTTTCCTTCATGAAGGGATATTCGCCAAAAAGACTGTCGAACAACCGCAGCATGGGCAAAATGGGGGCCGCGTCCTTTTCGAAATCAGCCTTGCTTTGCGGAAAAACATAATTGAGCACCAACAGGGAATCCGGGCGGTTGTGAAACGTTGCAAACTGGCTAAACTGCTCGTAATTGGTAATGGCCATGGCCACCAGATAGGTTGCTATGGGATATCGGTGTTTCCAGTGAAACAGCTTAACGGTATCATTCACCCCTGTTTCTGCCTTCAACAAACCATTTCCGGCCACCCTGAAATCGGGATGGGTGCTTACCACCATATCCAGGGAATCAATTTTATCGGTTAGTGTTTGCTTGCATGGCCACCAATAATAGGCGCCGTATGGCTGGCTCAACGTATGCACCGAGGGTCCGGTAGCGTGAAAATCGTAAACATAATAACCGGTGCCGCCAAAAAGTGCCGGGTTTCCCTGATAATAGATGGTTAACGAATCCCTGGTCCCGGCTTGCCACCTGCCCGGCTTGTGCACATAAATAATATCGCCAATTCGGGTGAAGCGTATCGGCAATCCATGGTAACGCACACTGTCGGCCAATAAAAAAGATTTCATGTCAAAACCAATGCTATCGGCATCCTTCAACACGGTAAACTCGCTGTAAACATTTGCTTTTAAATAGCCGTTTCGCTTGGGATTTACCCTAAAGAAATATCGGTGGTAGTGAATATCGTAACCGTGGTAAATACTGGGATTCACCCTAAACCTTAACCGGCCTTCCAGACGTTGTTTTTCGGCACACAGCAATGCATCAGGGACGATAGCCTGTGTTTTTACCGTTGATACTGCACCCAGCAACAGTGCGATAAACAAAGTAATCCGAATCATGAATTACAAAGTTCGGCAATTAACTATCATTTACGTGTCAGTTTTTAATACAAATTGCTTTGTAAATGTTGTGGCCAATTCCGCCCGGTTAAATACCGGCAGCACTTACCTTTGTAAGGTGAAAAAATCTTGGCTACCATTGCTCATTATTGTTCTTCTGGGCAGCATTTGGGGCAGTTCCTTCATTTTAATCAAAAAAGGGTTGCAGGTGTTTCAGCCCATCCAGGTCGCCGGAATCAGGCAGTTTCTGGCCGGATTGGTTCTGCTGCCCTGGGTTTGGCAATACAGCATTGTCAATCCAAGGAAAGAGGCAAGCCAGCCAGACCGGCCGGCCGGTTTAATTTCCACCGATTACCTGCATCTGTTTTTGTCCGGTTTAATTGGCAATGGCATTCCTGCATTTTTGTTTGCCTACGCCGGCACCATGATTCCGAGTGGTTTAAGCGGCATTATGAATGCGTTTACACCCATGTTCACATTGGTAATCGGATTTTTATTCTTCGGTGATAAACTTTCCAAAAACGGCCTCTGGGGCGTATTGATGGGGATTTTGGGTGCCATTATCCTTCTGGCTCCAGGCTTTATATTCAACAGTTCCGCCAGCATCAGCCCCCTGGGAAGCATTATGGTGATGGCAGCTGCCATGATGTATGGCTACAACATCAACCTTATCAAACACAAATTGCATCATTTGCCAGCCATGGTAAAAACCGCCTATCCGTTTTTCTTCATGGGTAGTTTGTATTTCATGATATTGCTGATGTCGGGTATTTTGGACCTTTGGGCACACAATCCTTCCCGAACCTGGGAAGCTTTTGGCTACCTGGCCATTCTGGGTATTGTTGGCAGCGCCGTCAGCATGATTATTTTCAACATGCTAATCAGGCATACCACAGCCTTGGTGGCAAGCACCAACACATTCATCATCCCGGTGGTGGCGGTAATGTGGGGTGTGGCCGACAACGAACCCATTACCTGGAATATGGTGGTGGGCCTGCTTTTTTCTTTGGCAGGTATCTATATGATTACCCGCAAAACCAAGCCTTAAGCGCTTTTTGCGTTATTTAAATAAAACAAAAAAACCCGGCAGAGCCGGGTTTTAAGTTTTTTTTTCGTAAACAATTACTTGTTAACGGTAGCGGCCAAAGTAGCACCAGCTTTGAACTTGGCAACTTTTTTAGCTTTGATTTGGATGCTTTTACCAGTCTGTGGGTTACGGCCGGTACGTGCAGCACGCTTACCAATTGAGAAGGTACCGAAACCTACGAGGGTAACGCTGTCACCTTTTTTCAATGATTTGCTGATGGCGTCGATGCAAGCATCAAGAGCCTTACCTGAGTCAGCCTTGGTCAATTTTGAACCGGCTGCGATTGCGTCGATGAGTTCTGATTTGTTCATATTATCTATTTATTTATAGGATGTGCCGCTAAATAAGACATGAAGCACCCATCCCTGCAAGTGTTTTGTCATTATTGACCAATTTGTAATCCATATTTTATCCACATTTCAGAGTTTTACACCCGCTCAAACCCTTTATCATGGCTATTTTTTACATTTCACCATGCCTGAATGTGTTGTAAATACTAACTTTGTATAACGATGGACATCAACAATGTACTGAAAGAACTGGGTATCAGCGGGCAGCTGGAAAGCGCCAGCACCGGCACCCAATGGTTAACGGCCTTAGGCACCAGCACAAGGGAAATCATAAGCCCAGTGGATGGAAAAAAGCTGGCATCTGTGGTATACGCAGGTGAAACCGAGTATGAAGCCATCATCAGGCGTGCTGAAGTAGCTTTTCCTCTTTGGAGGGCCATGCCCGCGCCTGCACGTGGTGAAATCGTTCGTCAGATAGGTGAGGCGCTGCGCGAAAACAAACGCAACCTGGGCACGCTGGTAAGCTATGAAATGGGAAAAAGCCTGCAGGAAGGCATGGGTGAAGTACAGGAAATGATTGATATCTGCGATTTTGCCGTTGGCCTTAGCCGTCAGCTCTATGGCTTAACGATGCAAAGCGAGCGCCCCGGTCACCGCATGGTTGAACAGTGGCACCCTTTGGGCATTGTAGGCATTATTTCCGCATTTAATTTTCCAGTAGCCGTGTGGAGCTGGAATGCCATGCTTGCTGCTGTATGCGGCGATGTATGTATCTGGAAACCCAGTGAAAAAACACCAGCCAGTGCTGCAGCTGTTCAGCATATTATTCAAAAAGTACTCATTGCCAATAAATTACCTGAAGGTATTTTCACCATCATTCAAGGTGACAGGGAAATAGGCGCACGTATGGCCGCAGACAAACGTGTGGCGCTGGTGAGCGCCACCGGCAGCACCCGAATGGGTAAAACGGTTGCCGAAGTTGTGGGATTGCGCTTGGGCAAAAGCTTACTTGAACTGGGTGGAAATAACGCCATTATCGTGAGCGAAAAGGCAAACCTGGACCTCGCCCTAAGGGCTGTGGTATTTGGTGCCGTAGGTACAGCCGGACAGCGTTGTACCACCACGCGCCGTGTAATCATACACCAATCGATTTACAAGGCGTTTTTGCAAAAATTAATCAGCGCCTACGGGCAAATCACCATCGGCTCCCCGCTTAATGAAAATATCCTGATGGGTCCACTGATTGATAAAGATGCTGTTACCGCTTTCACCAAAGCCCTTTCCCGCTTGCAGGCAGAAGGTGGAAAAGTATTGTATGGCGGAAAAGTACTTGAAGGGACCGGCTATGAAAGCGGTTGCTATGTTCAGCCGACCCTGGCCGAGGCCCATAACCATTTCGAGATTGTGCAGGAAGAAACCTTTGCCCCTATTTTGTATGCCATGCCCTACGATACCCTGGAGCAAGCCATCGCCATGCAGAATGATGTAAAACAAGGCCTTAGCAGTGCCATATTTACCGATAGTTTGCTGGAAGCCGAACAGTTCTTGTCATTTGCAGGCAGTGATTGCGGTATAGCCAATGTAAACATTGGTACCAGCGGTGCTGAAATTGGCGGTGCCTTCGGCGGCGAAAAAGAAACAGGCGGAGGCCGCGAAAGCGGCAGCGATTCATGGAAAAACTACATGCGCAGGCAAACGAATACCGTTAACTATAGCGGTAAACTACCGCTGGCGCAGGGTATCAAGTTTGACATTTGATCGCTTATTGATTTAATCGCCTATTGGTTTATCAGGAGCCATTTTCGGCCTTTGCTCAGCATGGCGTAGCATAGCACGACCAACAAAACCCCTTCATTAATTCATTCATAAAAACTGTCAACCTTTTCAGGACGGGTTAAACCAATAACCAACCCCTAAAACTGCTGACCGATAAAGAAGTGCACCTGACCCGGTTTACCACTGCGTGGAACCTGGCGATAATCGAAACCATAGGCATAATCAAGGCCGATAAGGCCAAACATTGGCATAAATAAACGTAAGCCCACACCTGCGGAACGTTTTAGCTGGAACGGATTGTATTTGCTCATGCTGGACCATGCATCTCCTGCTTCTAAAAATGTCAGCGCATACACCGTGGCCGTTTGGCCTGTGGTTATCGCATAGCGAAGCTCAGAGGTAAATTTATTGAATATGGGTGCACCTGCCTCACTGTTGGTAGCAGACGAAGACACGGAGTAGTTATCGTATCCACGCTGCGAAATGATCTCTGCTGCTGCAATGTTGAAACCAAAAATACCGGCACCACCCACCTGGTATCTCTCGAAGAAAGTGAGGCCCATTTTGCGGTTGTAATAGCCCAAAAATCCAAAACGCGCTTTGTTCATCAACACCAGTTTTTTGGTAATGGGCGTATACCATTCCATATCAAACTTCCACTTATAAAACTCGGCCCACTTATATTTTTGCTGAAGGGTTAGTTTGCTCACATCGCGGCCATTGAGCAAGGAGAATGGCGGTGTTGCCTGGCCACTTAGCGTAATTGTGCTTCCGTTTGTAGGGAATATAGGATCACTTACCGAGCTGCGCGTGAGCACAATCTGCAAAGATGGATTATAGCTGGTACCATTGAAGCCTCCCGGAAAGCCATAAAAGCCTCCCTCCAAATTCTGCATTCTGTATTGCTGAAAACTGAGTATGTATTGCAAACTGAAAAAATCATCCGGCCATTTCAACCGCTTGCCCAGCGTAACGCTCATACCCGTATTCATGAAATACTTACGCAAAGGGTCTGTTCTTTGTCTGAAATCAAATGCATTGATGGTCCTAAACAAGCTCACCGAAAACGAATTTGGCCTTTTGCCACCAAACCAGGGTTCTGTGAAACTAAAATTATAGCCCTGGTAGTTGGAGCCGTTGCTTTGGGCACGGATTGATAATTTTTGTCCGTCTCCTGTTGGCACTGGATTCCAGTTTTTTGGGTGGGCTATCTGGCGGGTACTGAAATTGTTCAAGGTTATACCAGCGGTGCCTATCAGGGTTGCCCTTCTGGTGAATGCATTACCACCCCAGCCACCTGAAAGTTCAATCTGGTCAGACGCTTTCTCCACAAGCTTATAATCAATATCAACCGTTCCGTCGGCAGGATTCGGTTTTGGATTTACATTCAGCTGTTGGGGATCAAATAAGCCCACAGCAGCCAGGTCGCGCATGGTTCGTTGTATTTCGGAACGTGAGAAAACATCACCGGGCTTGGTGCGAATTTCGCGCAGGATAACCTTATCTGTTGTTTTGGTGTTTCCCGTCCAGGTGATACGCCCTACTTTAGCCTGTGCGCCTTCGTTTATGCGTATTTCCAGATCTATGGAATTGTCTGTAACACCCGTCTCTACCGGTGTCATCTGGAAGAACAAATAGCCATCATCCATATACAGACTCTGAATATCCAGGCCTCCGGTGGTATTAACCAGACCCAGTCTTTCATCCATAAGCGTTTGGTTGAATATGTCTCCTTTTTTAATAGCCAGAACGGTATCTAAAAAGCCTGAACGGTATTTGGTATTTCCTTTCCAAACGATATTCCTGAAATAGTATTTGTTTCCCTCAAACAAACTCACATGTACCACCACACGTTTGGGGTTTATCAAATGCACACTGTCGTTGACAATACGGGCATCCCGGAAGCCCTTGGAGAGGTAGCGGGTAAGTATGTTTGCCTTTTCCTCTTCAAATTTTCCGGAGATATACTTGGACGAAGCAAAAATATTTACCTTATTATACCTGCGTTTCAGTTTTTTAATTGTCTGACGCAATTGCTTATCCGTAAGCTGATCATTGCCATGAAAGGCGAAATCATACACCTTCACCTTGGGGCCCTTATCGATGACGATATCAAAATTCTCAAAACCGGGCATGGGTTTACCTGTTTTTTCGTCAACAGCGGGAAGCCTGTTAAATTTCACCGAAACATTGTAATACCCCTTGTCGCGGTAATAGGTTACCAGTTTTGCACTGGTTTTGTTAATCAGGTTTGGCGTAATGTACATGCCTCGCTTGAGACCGGCCTCGTCTTTAACGTTTTTGGCTTGCGAATTGCTCAATCCTGGAAAGCGGTGTCCATTGATGCGCAACTGCTCCTTAACAACAAAATTCAGGGTTGCATATTTAATTCCGGCCGATTCCGTAATACGCATAAACACCTGAATATCGCTGTAATAGCTGAGTTTCCAGAGGTTATCGATGGCTTTGGGGATTTCTGTTCCCGGTACTTTTATTTTTTGACCGATACTCAGCCCGGAATAAACCACCACCAAAGACTTTTGTATGGGCTTATTCTCCGCCTCTTCCACCAGTATATTTTTGATAACAAATTCCTGCGCCTCGGTAAAGTTATAGGCATACCAATTGAAAAACCTGGCGGTATCGGTCTGCTGCGCTGAAATCGGCAGCAACAATAAACCCAGTGCTATGGTCAGTAAATATTTTTTCATGCTGGGTTTAGAAACTGTTCGCTGGTTTTGCCAAACCGCCTTTCACGGCTTTGGTAATCTATGATTGCCCTGTAAAAGTCCACAGAGGTAAATTCCGGCCACAACACCGGGGTAAAGTGGATTTCGCTGTAGGCTATTTCCCAAAGCAAGAAATTGCTGATGCGTTGCTCACCGCTGGTGCGAATCAACAAATCCGGGTTGGGATAGCGGGCAGTATTTAAGGCAGCATTCAAGACTTTTTCATCAATGGCTTCGGGTTCCAGTTCGCCTGCTTTTACAGAGGCGGCAATTTTTCGCACCGCTTCAATAATATCCCACCTTCCACTGTAGCTCAGTGCAAGGATGAGGGTCATTTTCTGGTTGTTTTTGGTTGTTTCTACGGTTTCCTGCAGGGTTTTGTTACAGCCTGAAGGTAAACTTTCCATATTGCCGATGGTTTCCAGTTTAATGCCGTTTTCCATCAATCTGGGGGTTTCCTTGCGTATGCTTTCTACCAGTAGTTCCATCAAGGCATTCACCTCAATTTTGGGTCTGTTCCAGTTTTCCGTGGAAAACGCATACAAAGTCAGGTATTTAACCCCAAGCTGGGCAGCGGTTTCAACCACATTTCTCACGGTATTAACCCCTTGCTTATGGCCAAAAATCCGCAAATACCCCTGCTTTTTTGCCCAACGGCCATTACCATCCATGATGATGGCTACGTGCTCTGGTATACGGGCAGTATCAATAAGGGACAAAAGCTCTTTTTCGGCCACGGTGAAATTACCTGCAAATTAAGGGTGTAAATCGGTAAGATGCCGTAAACCCGACGAAATAATACCAATCTTTGAAGTGATTATCACCACGCATGGTTCCGGTTTTTGAGAAAGGCAGTCCATTTAGTGTTTGAGCGTGGCTGTATTGGGCAGAAGCCAAACCCTGGTTATCAACCATGGTTTTATAGTCCGGGTAGTTGCCTCCCACATCATCCAGATAATCGGTAAATGTTTTGCGCCAGCAGCCTTCCAGCCCAAAAATCCAGACACCGCGATTGCGTTCCGGCTTAAGCATGGCTTTTATGCCAAAACCAATGGGAATGGCAGGCTGAAACCTTGAATATGCCTTACTTTGGCCCTCGGTCCGCAATTTTCTGAGGTTAATGTCGCTGTTTTCCAGCCTGGTAGGATCAAACACAAAAAAGTTTAAACCTGAATAAAAATAGGGGGTCCAGTGTTTATCGTTTACGTTGGTGCCAAATGCCTGGAAAT
Source organism: Flavobacteriales bacterium (assembly GCA_947487055.1). GTDB lineage: Bacteria > Bacteroidota > Bacteroidia > NS11-12g > UBA955 > RGEC01. The sequence continues at coordinate 29,094 of CANKVN010000008.1, read as the reverse complement.
TGAACTCGAACGTGCTGCTCAATTCCCAGATATCCGATTGGAATGTAAAATTCCTGTTGTTGTAGCCTTTAACCCCCTCATCGGAACCGCTAATTTTCAGGTACGACAATTGGTTGCGCCAGGAGAAGTAACTGCTGAGGTTGTATTTGGTAAACAACAGGCCCGAGGGATGAAAATGTTGGGTAAAAGTGCCGTGCTCCAGGTCTCCATGGTAATTGGATAAACCAACACCGGTTCCTACTTCAAACCTTCCGCTGAAATATTTTTGCGAAAGCAAAGGACCTGCTGCGAAAAGGACCGCAACAGCCAACATGCCTTTTTTTAGAACGGCATTAAAACTGGAAACAAATGGTTTTACCACCAATGATTTTCCTTGTAATGGTAAAGTTTAAAAACATATACCAGTCTTTATTGGCTGAATTTCCGCGGCCAAGGCCGTTATCAAATTTTTGATAACCCACTTCAGGTCCACGGTCTTTCAATGCAGCTGCCAGCGATCCACTATTGCCACCCACGATTTGATCATCCACATAATCAATGCTCACATCGTCCAGGTAGTCGGTGAATGTTTTGCGAACGCCTAACTCCACACCCCAGGCCCACACATCATTCCATTGACGTTTATAACCTGCACCGATGGGAATGCTGATCTGGGTTAGCGGATAGCGCCTGCGGTCATTGTATTTGGTGGTTTCCTGACCTTCTGTGCCCAAGGGCTGAAGTTCTATCCACTGGTTGTCGTATTTCTGCAGTTCAGATCCATGCAAAGCCACACCATTAGGATCGGCAGGCATGTATTTGAACAATGTTTTGGGGTTAAATTTAAAAACAGACACACCGGCGAAGAGGAATGGCGTCGAAGGTGTTCCTGTTTGTGTTTCTCCGAATCCGGCTAAGTTCCATTCTATGGTACCACCAAATTCAACAATATTGCTCCTGAAATTTAAATTGCGCTGCTTGCGGAAGGCATCCACATCGGCATAGTTTTTATCGTCTGCGCTAATTTGGCCAAACAACGCATTTCCGCGCAGGGTAACCCAATCACTGAGGTTGAAACGACAGATTAAGCCGCCCATGGGTTTGGTTTCTTGCAGTGCTACGGATTTAGATAAGTCGCCCATGTAGTTGGCTGCTCCAAGGGTAATACCAAATTCGATGGGTTTGCCTTTGAACAACTTTTTTTGCGCATGCAGCGGCCAGGCGATAAACGCAATCGAGCACAATATGAGGGCTTTTGCGGTTCTCATGGTAGAGGTTGAAGGGCAAATATAATAATTCCTGCTCATTAATATCTTCCTGATTGTTATAAAACGCTTTAAAAGACTTATTTATTTGATTTAGGAGCAGCTTCGACCACAAAATATACGCCCATCGTTACCCAATCCCTAAGCCATGGTATTGCTGCCAGCAAGGTGTTTTGCCTGCGGGGCTTAACCCCAAATTTATATTCATAAACAGGATTGAATAAATAAAACCGGCGTGCCACTTCCTGAAAATCCGCATGCCTGATGATGCGCAAAAACCGATTGATGGAAATACCGGTAGACCTGATTTCCTTCATGGTGGCGATGCCTGACTGGTTTACGCCAAACAACTTAAGCACCCAGGGATAAACCGGACCAGGCAACAAATGATACCAGGGCAAGCGCGATGCCAGTTTTCCAGGCAACACCTGCTGATGACCTCCATATGGCATGCACCATGGCGGGAAAGCAAAAAATACGCGGCCTCCGGGAGATAATAACTTATGCAGTTGCGGCATAAATTTCTCCTGGTTGGGAATATGCTCTATCACATCTTTCAGGATAACCAGATCAAAGGTGTAGCCAATATCCGTTTGCACATCCACATCGTAAATGTCTTTATTCAGAAAAGCCACCTTGCCGTCCTGCAGCTCCGCAGCCATAAAATGCCGGGCATGTTCCAGCCTGGACTCTTCCAATTCGATGCCAAAAGCCTGGCAACCCAAATCGGTAAAAGCTTTCAGCACACCTGCCTCGCCGCATCCTATTTCCAAAACCCGCATCCCTGCCGTAAACGAACCTTGATGCTGTAAAAAAGGAATAATATGGTTTTCTGTTACCTTTTTGGTGAGATCGAAATACCGTGCCTTATCGCCATGAAATTCATACATGCTGCTGCAAAGAAAACAATTGTTGAGGCAAGGTAAAAAGAAATTCATGGAAAAACCAAAATCCTTACTGAACTTTGGACTTCCAACTTAAGATAAATATGCAAAAATTAATCCTGATACTGGTGCTCTTCTTTGTTTCGAATATCGGCAAAAGCCAAACCACGTATTACCCGCCTGTAAGCCAGACTGCCTTTTGGGATACCGTTTCGCTGAACAGTTTGGGCTGGTGCAAAGATTCGGTGAACAGCCTTTACCAATACCTTCAATACGAAAACTCGAAAGCCTTTATCCTGCTTGTTGATGGCAAAATTGCCCTCGAAAAATACTATGGCACCTTCACCCAGGATAGCGCCTGGTACTGGGCATCGGCCGGTAAAACACTCACCGGATTTCTGGTGGGAAAAGCACAGGAGGAAGGCAAATTGTTAATCACTGATAAAACTTCCGACTACCTCGGCAACGGCTGGAGCAGCCTTACCCAGACGCAGGAAGATGCCATTACGGTTCGACACCAGCTTACGATGTCCACCGGCCTTGACGATGGTGTAACCGACAACGCTTGCACTGACAAGCCCTGTTTGGTTTACAAAGCACCTGCAGGAACGCGATGGGCCTACCACAATGCTCCATACACCCTTCTGGATAAGGTTATTGAAACATCTACCGGATCTACCATGAACCTTTACACCCAACAAAAACTGGCCTCCAAAACCGGCATCAGTGGCTTGTGGGTTAAAGCAGGTAGCAACAACGTATTCTTTAGCAAAGCCCGCACTTTTGCCCGCTGGGGCCTGCTGGCCCAAAATGGTTTTAAATGGAACGGTGTTCCGTTGATAGATACCGGCTTCGCCAGGCAATCGGTGAATACTTCACAAAACCTTAATCTTAGCTACGGTTACCTGTGGTGGCTGAATGGAAAATCATCCTACATGGTGCCGACCTCCCAATTTGTATTTCCGGGCTCCTTTATCCCTGCAGCACCCAAAGACATGTTTGCGGCCATTGGCAAAAATGGGCAGATTGCCTCTATTTCGCCTTCAAACAAAATTGTTTGGATCAGGATGGGTAATGAACCTGCAGGATCGCTGGGAGATGTACCTTTTCTGCTTGCCGACAAGGTTTGGGCACGCATTAACCGCCTTGCCTGCAAAAGCACCGGCACGGCGCAATTACAGCATAACAAAATGGGCATTTATCCCAATCCTGCTCAGGATTTGTTGCATATTCAGCAGGCTGGCAATTACCGGTTAACAGATGCGGCAGGAAAAACCCTTCAATTGTTTACAACCAGCGCCAATGAAACACTGGACATTGCCTGGCTGAAACCAGGTATTTACCTGATTTGCGGACCATCCGGCAATCTTCGTTTCGTGAAACAGCCCTAACGCTGCTTGTTGATGGCTTCTTTGAGGCGGTCGGCTTCCAGGTAACCGCTCTGTTGCCAAAGTTGCTTGCCATTTTTGTACAGAAACAGGTAGGGCACATTATCAAGCCCCAGTTCCTTCACCAATGCAGGATTGTCGTCGTAGTTGATTTTCACCACCTTAAACTTTCCTGTATATGCCTTTTCTATGTCGGGCATGTAGGCGGTAATTTTTTTGCAGGGCGCACACCATTTGGCCCAGAAATCAACAAGCACCAGGGTGTCTTTGACTGAAGCCATCATGGTTTCAAATGCTGCTTTTCTCATGCCTTTTTCGGCAACGCCTTCCGGGCGCTCCAATGGGCGGTTTTCGTAGGTCCATCGGCTAACGCCACCTTCCATATTATACACTGCAGGAAATCCCATATCCTTCAAGATTTCAGCTGCCCTTGCACTTCTTCCTCCGGCCAAACAATACACAAACACCGGCTGGGCCGTGTCCAGCTGTTTCAGGCGATCCCCGAATGACGGGTCATTCACATTCATGTTGATTGCACCTTGCAAATGACCGCTGTTGAACTCTTCATCGGTGCGCACATCCAACACTATTTTGGATGCAGTGGATTTAAGTTTTTCATCAAAATCAGCGGTACCCAAATTAACAACATCAACCGATGTGGCCGTTGTTTCAGACTTTTGCTTGGCTTGCTGCGAGCATGCCGATAATGAAAGCAATGCCATTACGGGGAATACAATTAATCTCAACATGGTACAAAGTTGCGTAAAATTTCCAAGGCTTTGGATGATTTTGGTTGTAAAGAAAATAATTTCACCCAACACAAAAACAAAAAACCACAAATATGGGTTTTCTATGTGGGGTAGTTTAAGTTTTCATAACAGACAGAATCCGGACTGGTTCCGGATTTTGTCTTTTTAAGCGGATTTATTTCCCGCTACTGCCATACCCGCCGGAGCCACGACTGGTTTCGGTTAAATGCTCCGCACTCATCCACTTAACCTGCTCATGACGTGCTATTACCATTTGGGCAATGCGCTCACCATGCTGTATATCGAAAGGTTCACTTCCCAGGTTTATCAATAACACCTTTATTTCGCCACGGTAATCTGCATCGATGGTTCCGGGAGAGTTAAGAACAGTAATGCCATGTTTCAGAGCCAGACCACTTCTTGGCCTTATCTGGGCTTCATAACTTTCTGGCAATTCAATAGACAATCCTGTGGGGATGAGCTTGCGCTCTCCAGGCATTAGCATAACGGGCTCCAATAAATTGGCGTGCAGGTCCATACCCGCACTGTGCGGGGTTTGGTATTGCGGCATAGGATTGCCAGATTGATTAATGATTTTTACGAGCAGCATTTCTGGGCGCCTCTGCATACCATACGGCTAGCAGGTAGGCTGGAATGGTGAGATATGCAAGATACGGAACAACTTCCTGATATGCAACTGCCAGGCACCCCAGCAAGCCCGCAAAGGCGATGATGCTGATTAAGGTCATGCTTCTGTAGGGAACGGGATAGTGTTTCTGGCCCCAGAAGTAACCCAGCAAAACCATACCCGAGTATGCGGCAAGGGTGGTCCAGGCGCTGGCTATAAATGAATAATGGGAAATAAAAAGCCCGTTGCCAACAAGGGTTATGGCTGCACCAAAAAGAGCGGTAATGCCACCCAGTATGGTTTTGTTGCTGATTTTATACCAGATACTCAGGTTGTAATAAATACCCAGCATTATGTTGGCCATAAGCAGAACAGGGACTACCTGCAATCCCCTGCCGTCTGCAAAATACGCCTGGTTGCGGATGAGCAAGGGCGACAGCCAGGGCAAACAGGCAATGGTGGTTACAAAAATGAGCCCGCACACATACACGAACCAGGTCATCACCTTGGCATAGGTTTGCGGGGCATTGCCATCCTCTGCATGTTTGAAAAAGAATGGCTCTGCAGCAAAGCGAAATGCCTGAACAAAAAGGGTCAGCACCATGCTGAGTTTATAAAATGCGCCATAGATTCCCACCTCATAATCGCCAATATTCTCCGGTAAAATTTGTTTAATCAGGATGCGGTCGAGGGTTTCATTTACCATCCCGGCCAGACCCACCAGCACCATGGGCAGGCTGTAAACCAACATTTTTTTATACAAAGCAAAATCAAATCCTGCCTTCAGGTTCAACCACACCCTTCCCAGCAATGGCAGGGTTATGAGGGAAGCCACGAGGTTGCTTAGGAAAATGTAATCCAGCATGCGGTTTGGATTGTAGAAGTTAGAAACCCAGGTATAGCCGTTGGCAAGGAGCCATGGGCACAGCAAAAGGAAAAATAAATTCAGGCCTACATTCACCCCAATATTAATGGAACGCACCAGCACAAAACGCCAGGGTCTTTCGGCAAAACGCAGCCAGGCAAAACCCAGCGAAGAAAGGGCATCTGCGGCCAATATGGCGGTAAACCAAACGGCATAATGCACTTTTGTGGGGTATCCTGCAATTTGCATCAATCCATCAGCGTACATATTGCCAAGCAGCACCAGCAAAAACCCTGAACCAAGCAATGCGATAACCGCTGTGGAGAATACTTTTGCCGGCTTATCACTGGAGCGGGCAAAATTAAAAAAACCGGTTTCCATGCCAAAGGTAAAAACCACCACCAAAAACGAGGCATAGCTAAATATCACATTTACCTGGCCATAATCGTCTACCTTGGCAAGGCTGGCTGTATATAAGGGAACCAGTAAAAAATTCAACAACCGGCCTACCATGGTGGTTAAACCATAAATGGCTGTTTGAGAGGCGAGTTTTTTAATTAAGGGATTAATGGTTTAAGGTTTTATTAAATATTTATCGTAATATTACGATTTAACAAGCACATAGGGTTTTACAGGGTATTCCTCTACATATTACACCGAATATAATATTTCCATGAATACCCCCTGTTTGGATTAATGTAATTTTCATTAATGAAAAAGCAAAGTTTACAAAATCAGAAACCATTTGCCCGGCAAAAATAAACAACTTAGCAAATGTAAATACCATACTGACGATAAGGCTATTCAAATAAAAAGAAATTTATCCAAAAACAGAAAACTACATCCTATATTGCTGTGGTTTTTCCATGAACTTGCTGATTTTTCGATGTATTTACCTGATTATCGGTTTGATGTTTACAAACACAATGTTTGCATCAAAGCACAACCTGCGTATCCTTGTTAGGCTGGATGACTGCCATTTGTCAGGCGATGCTAAAACAGAAAGGATTATCAAATTATTTGCCCGTTACAAAACCCCACTAAACGCAGGTATCATTCCTTTTGGGGCCCATAAAAACAATCAGCCGGATACATTTAACCCGATTTATCAGAATGTGTATACGGAAATATTTGTACACGGATACAAACATGAAAAATACAAAAGTGATGAATTTTCAGGAATCCCTTATCTGATCCAATCAGAGAAAATAAAAGCGGGTACAGAGATACTGAAAGCGTGCAATGTTTACCCATGTTGTTTTGCCCCACCCTGGAATGGCTACGATGAAAACACCCTTACGGCACTAACAAAACATAATTTTTTAATTGTATCTGCCAATGAATTTGGCTGCAAAAACAATCCCAAAATTAAATATGTGCCTTCTACTTGTTATTCGGTAAGAGACGCTATAAACATTATCCGTAAAGGTTCTGTATTTAATGGAATTATTGTATTGTTAATACATCCATATGAATTTAATTCAGAAAACGATTTTCAATTACTGGAAAAATTATTAATTACAGTACAATTAAACAAAGTGGAAGCCATTTATTTTTCGAATTTAAATTCATTAGATGAGAACATTACATCTAAAAGGCTTCAATACCATCGTAACCCCTTGTTTTATTTTCTAAGAAGCAATAATCTATTGGGTTTAAACAAAAATATATATTATGAAATAGCTTCGCTTATGTTCATCAATGTTTTAGAATGGTTTATGCTGATTTTTTTATTGATTTATTTACACCTTAAAATAGTCTTTACATTCTCTCATTATCAATCTATTGTTGTGGGAATTGTCTTATTTTCCTTGTTAATAATTTCCTACACAAACGGACAGGACAGCTACCGCTGGATATTCCTGCATAAAACCCTGGTTATCGCCTTTCTAATCTGGTTGAATAACCGATTAATTCTCCAAAAAAAACTTAAACCAACGCAGGCCACCTAAGTGGATCGGCCTCGTGCATCATTGCATAAATGCGCATGAACACCTCGTCGGCGCTGGGTTTGCTGAAATAGTCGCCATCGGTGCCATAAGCGGGCCTGTGGGCCTTTGCGGCAATGGTGAGGGGTGCACTGTCCAACCAGCGATAACCGCCCTGCACTTCCAGTACCTGCTGCAGTATGTATGAAGAAGCTCCTCCCGGAACATCTTCATCCAGCACCACAAGGCGGTTGGTTTCTTTCAGGCTTCCTGCTATAATGTGATTGATATCAAAAGGCAACAGCGTTTGTGCATCAATTATTTCCAGGCTTATTCCGTGGTTTTGCAGCATATCCGCAGCTTCCTGGGCAATACGACAGCTGCTGCCGTAGGTTACCAGGGTAACATGTTCGCCATAACGCAACACATCCGGACGTCCCAAAGGCACGGTAAATGTTCCGATGTTGGTTGGCAGTTTTTCCTTTATGCGGTATCCGTTCAGGCATTCCACCACCAGGGCCGGTTCATCGCTCTGAAGCAGGGTGTTGTACATTCCCGCCGCCTGCGTCATATTTCTTGGAACACAAACATACATTCCGCGAACGGCGTGAATAATGGTTCCCATTGGGCTGCCGCTGTGCCAGATACCTTCCAGGCGGTGCCCGCGGGTGCGGATAATCACCGGGGCTTTTTGCCCTCCTTTGGTTCTGTACTGCAAGGTGGCGATATCATCGCTCATCACTTCCAGTGCATAGAGCAAATAATCCAGGTATTGAATTTCGGCGATGGGCCTTAGTCCGCGCATGGCAGCTCCTATGCCTTCACCCACAATACTCCATTCCCGTATGCCTTTATCGCTTACCCGTAACTCGCCAAATTTCTCCTGCAAGCCACTAAATCCCTGATTTACATCTCCTATTTTTCCTACATCTTCGCCAAAGGCAAACACACGCGGATCGCGTTCCATGGCGGCATCAAAACAAGCACGCACCACAAGGTATCCATCGGCGGTTTCATCGCTAAACTGGGGCAATATTTCCGGAACCGACAACGCATTTTGCTCGCTTTGGCTGTGCAAATGGCTGCTGTAGCGGTTTAGGTTTAGTTCCATAAACTGCGCATAGTAATCGGTTAGCGGCTTGCGCACATCCGCATGCAGGCCTGCAGTGAGGCGCAAGGCAGCATGCACGGCATTGCCCAAATCGCGGCGCAGGGGGTCGGCTTTGCTTTGCAGGCTGGCGCTCATTTCCGCAAACTCTGCTGTGGCTATTCCCTGTGCTGCCAATGCATTGATGATTTCGCAATATTCATTGGTTTCTGCTTTAATGCTGCTCAGAAAATCTGCCCAGGCCTGTTTCTGCATATCGCGAACGGCTTCGGTAGCTGTTTTTTCTATCGCATCGATTTCATCGGCAGTTGCCAGCTGGTTTTCCTGCAGCCATTCCCGCATTTTTACCAAGCAATCGTATTGTTGTTCCCAATCCAGGCGTTCTTTGTTTTTGTAGCGCTCGTGGCTACCGCTTGTGCTGTGTCCCTGGGGTTGTGTAACCTCTGTAACATGCACCAGGACGGGCGTGTGTTTTTCGCGGCAGATATCGGCGGCTTGTTTGTAAACCTTGCACAGTTCGGCATAATCCCAACCTTTAACGGTTAAAATTTCCATGCCTTTCCCATTGCTGTCGGTTTGAAAACCTTTGAGGATGTGGGAAATGTTTTCCTTGGTGGTCTGGTATTTGGCAGGCACAGAAATGCCGTATCCATCATCCCAAACACTCATTAGCAATGGCACCTGCATCACACAGGCGGCATTGATGGTTTCCCAAAAAATACCTTCGCTGGTACTGGCGTTGCCTATGGTACCAAATGCTATTTCATTCCCTTTGTTGGAAAAATTGGTGAGCCCGTGCAGATCCGCATTTTGGCGGTATAGCTTGCTGGCAAGTGCCAATCCCAGCAAACGGGGCATTTGGCCTGCTGTGGGCGAAATGTCTGCGCTGCAATTGGGACGGTCGGTTTGTGGCAGCCAGTTGCCCTGCTCATCGAGCAGGCGGGTAGCAAAGTGCCCGTTCATGCTGCGTCCGCCGCTGGCGGGTTCGCGATCTGTATCCGGATCTGCATACAGCTGGGCAAAAAATTGCTTAACCGTGCTCATGCCGCGGGCAAACATAAAAGTCTGGTCGCGGTAATAACCGCTGCGCCAGTCGCCATTTTGAAACACCTTGGCCATGGCAATCTGGGCAACTTCTTTTCCATCGCCAAAAATGCCAAATTTGGCTTTACCCGTGAGTACTTCTTTGCGGCCAATAAGGCTGGCCTGACGGCTTTCGAAGGCCAGTCGGTAATCGTTTAACACCTGTTGACGAAAATCTTCCCTCGTCAGGGCGGTGGAGGCATTCGCAGCTTCTTCCATTCAGGCGCAAAAATACGGCTTTCTTGCGATACTAATCAACGCTTGCGGCGCAACCATAATGCCAGGGCAATTCCGAGCACTGCACCGGACACCAGGGGCAGCCAGATATTGGTAGGCTCCTGCTTCTGATACATGAGGTATGTTGAAAGAATTATAACCATGATGAAAATTTAATATTGTAAGAATTTCTTTACACCCAATCCTTTAAAACGCCCTGTTGATGCCCAGCACCCAGCGGAATTTCAAGTAATCATCGCCTTTGGCCACTGCATTGACAAAAACGGGCATATCGAAGCGTATTTGCAACGGTGAAGCCGCCTTAAACCACGCACGCTTGCGCGGGCTGAACATTTGCCAGTTTTTGATGCTGAACATGGTGCCCAGGCCCGCATCGGCCAACAATCCGGAATATACGGGTTTGCCTTGCAATGGAAGTCCAATAACACCGGCATCGCCAAACAAATAAACATTCGCAGACAGCCAGCCCAATTTGGGTAAAAATGAAAACAGCCTTGAAAAATCGAGCTCTGTATTCAACGACAATCCACGATTGCCCCTGAACATGGCAATGGTGGTATCCTTGGTTTTGGTGGGGACGAGGTAGCCCTGCATTCCCCTGATATTCAATCCACCGCCCATGCCCAGGGCATTTCCGATAGAGGCATAGTTTAGGTTCAAATCGCCCATAGGAATGCTTCCTAAATCGCGGGTAAATTTATTGTCCTGCAAGTCCTCTGGCGATGCGCCCCAGGCATACAATGCAGATTCTGCGGGTATCCGTGTGCCTTTGCCAAGCGCGCCAAAAACCCGGGTTTTCAAATCAATCTTGCTCCATTTTATTTCGTTTAGCCAGGTTAGCTTAACCATTCCAAACTGCGCATCGCTCCAGGGAAGGGCGTTGCGGAAGTTTACATCTATGCTGCCGGAACCGCGAAGGGTGCGGTAATCCTGTTTTCGGCCCAGCGTGAAGGTATGGTTGCTGCCCGGGCTCCAGAATCCATCCGTGGGTATGAATCCCGCACGTAAATTGACATCACCATAAGGATACAAATACGCAAAACGGTGTCTCCGCATGAGTTTCAGGTCGGTGTACCACTTACCGTGGGCATCTTCCATAAACCAGCCTGCTTTGTGCTGCTCCAAACCTGCCAAAAAGCGGCTTTGCAGGGTAATACTGCCTTTGCGGCGAATTTCGTGCGTGTAATTGAACAAATACGATATGCGGTCCTGTGGTGCATTTGTTCCTAAATATGTTCCCAACCCGGTGCCATACCAGGCAAACAATTCGGCAACATGCCTGCGCATGGCGTATTGGCCGTTCCACTTTATGCCCGTCTTGATTCCGTCCGTTGTGTTGTACCAAAGATCGGGGCGCAACTGCATTTTATACCCACCCAAAAAGCTGTTGTCCTTGCCGTTTTCTTTATCGAACTGCCAGGAATAACTGCGGGGCCATTGGTTGTTCATACGGTTGATGTCTGCCAAACGCTGCGATGGATCAATGATGATAAGGTCTACTTTTCCTGGTGCAAGGATGCTGAAATCATAAGAAGGCCTCAGCTTACCCCATCCAATCCAGGGTTTCAGGTTCACCGAGCCCGGTTTTTGGTATTGGCTCACGGGAATCGTATAGGTTAAGGCAAATGGCTGATTGTTCGCCTGTTTGCCAATAACCACAACATCCAGCGGCATCACCATATCGCCTTTGCGTTTCAGGGTAATGGTATAATTATCTTTTGCTTTTTTTACCTTAACGGCATAATCTGCGGCCTTTCGGGTCTCGAACCACTGGTCAAAAAACCAGTTTAAATCCGTTTTTGCGCTCATGATGATGCTCTGACGGAAATCTTCCACGTAAGGATGACAGATTTTCCAACTTTTAACATAATCCTTCATGGCCTGAGAAAACACCTCATCGCCCAATACATATTGCAGGTTGTACAACATGGTTGCGGTTTTGTAATATACATGACGGTATCCGCCGCCATGGCCAATTGCGTTTTCAAAATCATCGCTGTGGGTGTTCAGCACGGCATCTTCGCCATCGAGTGCATCAAACATATAACCGGCATACACCGTACCGTAATCCACGCCCAATCCCTTTCTGCCACTTAGTTTCTTCATGCTCCACGATGTTAAAAACTGGGTAAATCCTTCATCCAGGCTGGCGCGGTATGTTTCGTTGTTGCCAACCATGCCAAAAAACCAGTTGTGGCCTACTTCGTGGGCAATCAGACCCTGGTGGCTGGGGTACATACCTCCGTCAAGCGTGAGCATGGGATACTCCATGCCATCTGCAGCATCTGCTGCCACCATTTTAGGATATTCATACATGCCAAAATCCTCACTGTAGGTGGCAATGACATCCGCTGTAAACTGAGCTGTTTGTTGCCATCCGGCAGCATTATTTTCCTGCGCCAGTGCTATACACTGAACACCATTCCAGTTTACTTCACCTATGCGGTAAGTGGGATCTGCCGTCCAGGCAAAATCATGCACATTTCTTGCATGGTAGCGCCACGCCTTCAACGAACCATTTGGATCCACAATAACGGATGGCTGTGAGCCTACCAGCTTTGCTTCAAAATTTTTAATGTCCAGCTTCTGACGCAAATCTCCGGGGTACACCTCTTCGGGATTTTGCAGTGCTCCGGTGGCTTCGTTCACATAATGGTTGGGCAAATTCAGCTCCACATCATACGCGCCAAAATCACCGTAAAACTCGTGCTCCATGTGCTGTGCTGTTTCCCAGGTAAATTTTCTATCGTAAACACAAATCCGAGGATACCAGTGAACACCATTAAAATGTTTGTAGCCGTGGTGGTCATATACTTTCATGCGGCGGCGAATGCTTCCGCGGTCGAAATACGTTTTGAATTGGATGTTGAAAACACAGCTGTCGCCAGGTTGCAAAGGTTTATCCAATGCACATTTCATGACCGTGAAATCAATGGAAAAATCAACAGCCTTGCCGTCAATGGCGCAACTGCTTATCTCGGTTCCTTTTTGTTGTTGCTCATAACGGCCAAAGGTGTGCGGGGTTTTATTTGAGGTGTACAGCTCGTCCACCAGACTTCCTGGCTGCACCGCATTTTGGTACAAGTGAAAGTAGGCTTCATTCAATACGTGAGGCGAATTGTTGTAATACACCAGCTGAAGTGACCCGGAAACTGTTTCTGCAGAATCATCCAGTGTGGCTTTTATTTGGTAATAAACATCCTGCTGCCAGTATCCTTCATATGGCTTTTTGTTTTTCCAGTACATGGGGTTGTCGGCGCGCCTGTAGGTATTCCCTTTGGCCCATGGCAATAACTGGGCTGAAAGGCTGCTTAACGAGGCCATCAGGCAAGTCAAAAATAAAATTTTGCGCATATGAAATAGAAAATATTATGGCAAAAATAGGATTTAAAGCCATGGATTGCAGAAATTTGCCAACATGCAGAACCTTTGGGACTATCGCCACGGCGATAACGCAGGAGCCAGACAATTTCTCTACCACGATGGAGAAATTGGACATGCGATGGCATTCAATGCCAATGGTGACATGGTTTTGCACCAGATACTAAAATCAGAATCCCAAGATTTTTTCGCCCTTTTTACAGAGGGAACCATGCTGGGTATGAATGTGCCTGTAACCCTAATTCCTGCTGCTTTTCGGGAAGCTCCGCTAACAGAAACAACCACCGAGCAGGAACAAATACCACTTTCCGGAGACTGGGTATTGTCATATCCAAAAAACAAAGCGGTGCCCCTGTTGTTGCCGTTATTTTTTCTGGCCAAATCAAAAGCCTTGCAGAACAAGCACTACACCCTGATTCATGTTCACAACAATTCCGTGAATGTGGCTGCATTCTCCGACGGTGTTCCGTTATTGCTCAATCACTTTTCAGCAATGAACGAATCGGAGGCGCTGTACTTTGCGCTGGCACCATTTAAACGAGCAGGCATACCGGTTACCGAAGTGGTGGTGGAAATATTAACCGCTGAAAACCAGTTGCAACCAATGTTGCAGCTGTTTGGACGCTTTCTTTCGCATGTTTCTGCCGGAAAAATAGATTTGCCTTATCCTGCAGGCCAATATCCGCCACACAGCGACATCTCAGCCCTCATGCACCTTTTACCCCAATGCGGATTACCGGAGGAAGCCTAAAAGGACAGCGTTTACCCGGCGGATTTGCAAGCCATGTGCGGCCAACCACCGATTTTGTTCGCGAAGCACTGATGAACATGCTTCAGCACCGCATTGATTTATCAGAAGCCACGGTGCTGGATTTGTTCTCCGGATCTGGAATCATGGCACTTGAATTTATCAGCAGGGGAGCCACCGCCGTATTATCGGTTGATTTAGACCATAAAAACATACGCCATCAGCAAGCCATTCGGGCTGAAAAAGGCCTTAATAACTGGACGGTGATGAAGAACAACGTTTTCAAGGTTTTGCAATCAGCAGAACCGGCTTACGACATCATTTTTGCGGACCCTCCCTATGATTTAACCGGCATTAACCAATTGCCGGCATTGGCTGTGAAAGCGCTAAAACCTGAAGGATTATTTATCCTTGAACACCGCCCTGGTATTGAGTTTCAGCCTTCCGCTTCGGAAACACGGTTGTACGGCAGTTCGGCAATTAGTATTTTTATCCCTTAAATTTGTCTCATGGAACAGCGCATCGCCGTATTTGCAGGCACCTTTGATCCCATTACCAACGGCCATGTGGATGTGGTGCGGCGCAGCTTGCCCCTGTTCGACCAAATCATCATTGCTATTGGCGAAAACACCAAAAAGCAAACGCTTTTTGATACCGAAAAACGCCTGGGCTGGATAAAAGAAATTTTCTCCGATGAACCAAAAATATCGGTGGCATCCTACACAGGACTCACAGTGGATTTTTGCAAAAAAACGGACGCCCGATTCATCCTCCGGGGCTTGCGCAACGGCAGCGATTATGATTATGAGGCACACATTGCCCAGCTTAACCAGGCATTGGACAAAAGCATTGAAACTTTTTTCATCATTACCTCACCCGAGGTAAGCTATATCAGCAGCAGCCTGGTAAGGGATTTGATTATTTATGGCGGAAATTATACCGAATTCGTTCCCGCTGAGGTAAGACCTTAAAACAATAAATCAGTGCTTGGCCCTTTATGAATTGGCCTCTTCGAGAATCAGCAATTTGCTGATAATGTCCTTTACACTGTGGTAGGTGTCGAACTCCGGACTGCGGAACCATTCAAGATCTGCCCACTTTACCTCAGAAATACCCTCCTCTTCCTGTGGCTTTAGTTTGCCCTTGCCGCTGCTGTTCATTTTATACCAGTGTGTTTCTTTCAACTGAAGAATTTCGTCTTCGAAATAGGCGTGGTAGGTTTCCCCAATCTTATCGCTGATGTTCAGCATATTCAAACCGGTTTCCTCCATCACTTCGCGCAATGCAGCTGCGCGCTGGTCTTCGTGCCTTTCTATTTTGCCTTTGGGCAAGTCCCAAAGCCCGTTGCGCTTTATGGTTAACAGTTGTTTTTCTTTGTTCAGCACCAAACCGCCTGCGGCTTGTATAACGGTGTAATGATCCAAAAAATCCTTGAAAATAACTTCTGGTTCAGGGCTGATTAACCCGTAATTCAGGGCTTTTCCGGTACTAACAGAAGAGGTAAGGATGTTGAAACTTTTATGGATTTCATCATCATCGATGTAAAACAAATTGGGCAAGCCCTTAAAAGCAGCCGGAGAATCAGCGATCACCAGCGCACCATCGTTAAAGTATATTTTATAGCTTTGCAGGCCCATGGACCAAAGAGCTGCAAATTTAGCAAAATTTCTTCTGGAAATAAACGCTGTTAAACTTAATCCCGATAATCCTTTTACCTGGACCTCCGGAATTCAATCCCCAATTTACTGCGATAACCGCATGGTGCTGTCGTTTCCGCCTGTTCGCAACCTGGTAAAAGAAGCCTTGGCCGAGATGACTAAAATGCATTTTCCGGAAGCAACCCTGCTGGCCGGAATCGCCACAGCAGGCATTGCACACGGAGCCCTGGCAGCCGATTTGCTGAGCATGCCCTATTGCTACGTGAGGCCCGAACCAAAAAAACATGGACTCAAAAACCAAATTGAAGGCCACATGAATCCTGGCGATAAGGTGGTGTTGATTGAAGACCTAATAAGCACGGGCAAAAGCAGCTTGCAAGCTGTGCAGGCCGTGAGAGAGGCTGGCGGTGAAGTCATAGGCCTGCTGGCTTTGTTTACCTACGGATTTGCAGATGCTGAAGCCAAATTCCATGAAGCTGGTGTTCCCTTTTACACCATCAGCAACTTCCCTGTATTGTGCGAAGTTGCGGTTAAAGAAGGTTTTTTACCACAGGATAAGCTGCAACCCGTGCTGGATTTTGCTTCCAACCCGCAAGGCTGGAAATCCTGATTGCCATGAAAGGGGGAATTCAGTTGCTGCCATACGATGGCGAAACATGGTTCATTCAGGATTTTTTTACCCCAACAGAGGCTTCGGCATACTTTGATGAAATCCTAAACACTGCTGCCTGGCAAAACGATGAAGTGGTTATGTTTGGGAAACACCTTACCATGAGCCGCAAAACAGCCTGGTATGGAACGGAACCTTTTTCCTATACCTACTCCAAAATCCCAAGGGTGGCATTGCCTTTCACACCGGTGCTGAACAACCTGCAGGCATTGGTTTCCACGCATACCCAATGTCTGTTCAACAGTGCCTTGCTAAACCTTTACCACCATGGCATGGAAGGCATGGGCAAGCACAGCGACGATGAAGACAGCATTGTTCCCCAAAGCGGTATTGCCTCCCTGAGTTTCGGTGCCGAAAGAACTTTTGCGTTGCAACATAAAACCACCAAAGAAAAAATACGGATTTCCCTGCCCTCGGGTAGTCTATTGCTCATGGTTGGTAAATGCCAGGAATGCTGGTGGCATGAACTGCCAAAGACCAAAAAGGTTAGCATCCCCCGGATTAATATCACCTTCCGGTTGATGAAATAATAAATGCTGAAGTTTGTTCCTGTTGGTTCCGTTTTTCAAGCTGAAAAACTATCCATTAACTTCGCTGCATGATTATTTACCACAACCCCCGCTGCGGAAAAAGCCGCAATGCACTGCAGGCACTGCAATCTGCACCGTGCGAGGTGGTAGAATACCTGAAAAATCCACTTACCGTTGATGGGCTCCGCGAGCTATCCCGGCTACTGGGATTAAAACCGCTGGAATTTACCCGCACCAAAGAACCCGTTTACCGGGAACTTTTCGGCAATACCATCCCCACCGAAGAGGCATTGCTGCAGGCAATGGCCACCCATCCCATCCTCATGGAAAGACCCATTGTGGTAATAGGCAATAAAGCCTGGATAGTGCGCAGCGAAAAAGCCATAAATAAGATTAAGCCATGAGATTATCCGCCTTGTTTATCGGACTGTTGAGCGTGGCTCCGGCTTTTGGGCAGGTGCTGAACACCGGATTTGTTGACACCGCAGGCGGAGAACACTTGGGGAAAGTGAGCATTGCAGGATATGTGGACATTTATGGAAACAACTGCCCGGCCGGGAAATCCGTCCCCTACATGGTGTCTTCAGCCCGTGGAAATGAAATAACCGCTAATCTGGTATTTCTTGATTTCCGATACCGCTCCGAGAACTTAAGGGCGCGCCTGGTACCCGCGTTTGGAACCTACATGAATGCAAACCTTGCCGGCGAACCCGGCACCCTGAAAAACCTGCTGGAAGCCAGTGCGGGAATAAGGGTTTCCAAAAAATACAATGTGTGGCTGGACGCCGGAATCCTGGGTTCCCCATATACCAATGAAAATCCAGTAAGCAAAGACCAGTTGCTCTATACGCGCTCGATGTCTGCCGAAAACTCGCCCTACTACCTCAGTGGATTAAAACTCGGTTTGCCGCTAAGCGAAAACCTCCATTTTTACGCCTATTTAATCAATGGCTGGCAGCAAATACAGGACTACAACAGCGAACCGGCTTTCGGTTCCCAACTGGAATGGAATATTGGTAAAAACCACCTCATCAACTGGAATACCTACGTGGGCAATGAAGAAAGTACAGTCCGCCCAAATTACATGATGCGGTACTTCACCGACTTATACTGGATTGGGAAATTGGGTAAACGCTGGGATGCGTCAGCATGTGTGTACGCCGGCATTCAAAATTACCACCTCACACTGCGCGCCGACAGTATTTTTGGGCCACCACCGCATCTTCGCAAACGACAGCACCGATGGTGGAATGCCAATGCGCAGCTGCGCTATACCGCCACCGACAATTTCTCCATTTCGGCAAGGGCCGAGTGGTTCAATGATCCCGGAACTGTGTTCCAAACCCCCATGAATACGACCACTTCAGGCTACAAAACTGGGAGCTACAGCCTTTGCCTGAACAGAAAAGTAAACAGCAATGCTTTGCTGCGTTTGGAATACCGGAGGTTTTTTGCCGAAACAAACCAAAGCTACTACCTGTTTGGTTCTTTTTACCGAAACAACATGGACCTGCTCACCGGATCCATGGCGGTATGGTTTTAAAGGTCAGCCCTTTTTAATGCCGCAGGAATTGATGCCTAAAAGCGTATAAACCGGGCAAAATCCAATAACGGAAGTAGACAATAAAACACCTCCTAAAACCAGCAAAACCAATCCCAGGGTTCCCGTTACCGTGCCGGTAAAAAACAAAACGTTGAAGGCCACAGCCAGGCTTATTCTGATGACTTTATCGATGGTTCCTATATTGCTTTTCATGTTTGATTATATTAATTATCCTGCTTACTAACAAATATACACGCTCCCAACGAATTTTTCAAGTCCTGTGATTTGGGTAAAAATCCGCATCTTTGCATTTCCTAAAACTATATGAAAAAACGTATTCTTTCGTTACTACTGGCCATAGGAAGTATGGCCATGTTGCACGCCGATGAGGGCATGTGGCCCCTGACCATGGTGGCCAAACTACAAGACCCCATGCAGGCAAAAGGATTGAAACTGACTGCTGAAGACATTTACAGCATCAACAACGCTTCACTGAAAGACGCTGTTGTGCGACTGATGAGCAAGCAGGGACGCATGTTCTGCACCGGCGAAATCATCAGCCGTGAAGGCCTTTTCCTCACCAACCACCACTGCGGTTATGGAGCCATTCAGGAACTGAGCACACCACAGGACAACATTCTTAGTAATGGTTTTTGGGCAAAATCCAAACAGGAAGAGCGCCCTGCCAGTTTCAATATCGGTTTGCTTAGAAAAGTAGAAGACATAACCGAAAAGGTATTGAACGGTATTGCCCTAAACATGACCGAAGCCGACCGCACCAAAGCGGTAAATGAAGCTGCTACCAAAGCCAAGAAAGACCTGATAGAATCATTGGGTGAAGAAAAAAGCAATTACGCCGTTGAAGTAGTGCCCTTCTGGGGCGGCAACCGCTTCCTGGCCATGTATTACGAAGTATACAGGGACATTCGACTTGTAGGAACACCGCCCGAAAATGTGGGCAAATTCGGCGGCGAAACCGACAACTGGCGCTGGCCCCGCCACACATGCGATTTCAGCATGTTCCGCATCTATTCAGGCACCAACAATAAGCCTGCAGATATGAATGTAAACAACAAGCCTTATGAGCCCAAAAAGTTCTTCCCTGTGAGCCTGAAAGGCACAACTGAAGGCGATTTTGCAATGATTATGGGATATCCAGGCCGCACCACCCGCTACACCTACAGCGAGGGCGTTCGCTACCTTGGCAGCAAAGAGCGCCCCATGCGTGTGCAGGTTCGTCGCGACATTATGGATGTGTACGAAAAGTACATGAAACAGGATCCCACCATTCGCCTCATGTACAGCGATAAACTCGCCGGCCTGGGCAACTACTGGAATAAATTTAACGGCGAAGCCGGAGAATTGAGCAAACCACAAATGTTCGAAAACCGCAAAAAGATTGAACGTGAATTCGAAAATTGGGTGAAAGCCAATAACAAACAAGACCTATACGGAGAAGTAACCTCGCTGTATGACGAAGTTTACCTGAAACTGAACCAGTATGGCCTTTACCCTGTGTATTTCCAGGATGGTATCGCCAACAGCCAGGCCATGGTATTTGCATTGCAAACCAGTGGTATGACGCGTGAGGTGAAGGATGGCAAATTCGGGCCTGAAGCACAGAAAATGGCCGGCCAAATGGCTGCAGGCCTGGATGAAATGTTCAAGGAATTCCACGCCCCCATCGAAAAAGAAGTTCTTGCCGCTGTCTTGCGCCACCTGTATGAAGACCTTGATCACGCTAACCTGCCTGTATACCTGAATAACCTGGTTACCAAATACAAGCGCGATTACAACAAACTGGCCGATTACCTCTGGAAAACTTCCATGTTTACCGACAAGGCCAAAATGGCTAAATTCCTGAAAGCGCCCAACTACGGCAAACTTACCAAGGATCCAATTTTTGCTATCGTTAATGGCTACAACACCAAACTTAATGTTGAATTAAAGCCCATTTTTGATGATATCAATGCCAAAAAAGCACGCGCCGACCGGTTGTTCCTGGCTGCATTGTCTGAAATGAACCCCGATAAAGCCATGGCCCCCGATGCCAATGGTACCATGCGCATGACCTACGGAACTGTCATGAAGTACGATCCAAAGGATGGTGTTCAATATAAAGCATTTACCACCGCCAATGGATACCTTGAAAAATTCAAGGCTGGCGACTTTGAATTTGATGCCCCAAAAACTTTGCTCGACCTCATTAAAAACAAGGATTACGGCCAGTATGCCGACAAAGACGGTGAGCTGCACACCTGCTTCCTGACCGATAATGATATTACCGGCGGAAACAGCGGAAGCCCTGTCATCAATGGAAACGGCGAACTGATTGGTACCGCATTCGACGGCAACTGGGAAGCCATTGCCAGCGATTTCGGATTTATGCCTGCTGTTCAGCGCACCATCAGCGTTGACATTCGCTTCACCCTGTTTATCATGGATAAACTGGGCG
Source organism: Flavobacteriales bacterium (assembly GCA_947487055.1). GTDB lineage: Bacteria > Bacteroidota > Bacteroidia > NS11-12g > UBA955 > RGEC01. The sequence goes on along the minus strand of CANKVN010000008.1, from coordinate 7,995 downwards.
GTGCCGGCCACCTGCTGAATGAGATGAGCCTGATTAAATAATTTCTTTTGAAGCGGCGCCTAAAGGCGCCGCTTCCTTTTTATCAATCATCACACCACGGAATAAACCACCCGCATAGCTTGGTCAGATTTCCTGAATTGTAAAATTGAAGCATACGAAAAGCCGGTAAAATCGGCATCACTTTTCAAGCCTCTGTTTCGTAGAATGAGGGTAACTGCACCGCATATTTGGGTGGCGTGTGAGTTATAGGTTATTCCGATACCAAACTCCCGGCACCATAGATAGGCCGGAATTGCAAGGGACCGTCGTTTCCCATAGCCACCTTTGCCAGTACCATTCCCTGTTTAACATGGCTGTTTTCCTTTAGCAACAGGTGCATGCTCCGCAATTTGCCTGAACGGCCGGATTTTACTTCAATGGGTATAATTTCGCCATTTTTTTCAATAACATAATCCACTTCCGCACTGCTGTTTTTCTGTGTTCTTGCCCAAAAATACAAGGGTTTGCAGCCCCCGCAAATCAATTGCTGGCCTACAAATTGTTCCGCCCATGAACCTGTGAAATTGGAGTTTGTATCCTTGTTGTGAAAAAGATTTTCCCAAGCCACGTTACTCATACACAGCAATAATCCTATATCCAGAAATAATGCTTTGAATTGTTTGCCGGTGACGGAAAACGGCAATGCCTGCACTGATACATTGCTGACCTTATACAACAGCTTGGCTGTGCTCAGCACTTCAAATCCCTTTTTGATGGTGGGTGAGGTAAAACGATTGCTAAGCCGCGTATAGATTATCTGTGAGCCAATGTTAAGGGAAACATTACCCAAAATATCCAGCAGACAATCTTTATTTACCATAGGATTATAGCTGGAAAAGTCCTGTTGGAAGGTGTACAGCAAATCCTGCTGTATTTTCCTTACATCCCGATGACTTCTGTTTTGGGTAAATTCATAAACACATGCCGGCATACCCCCAACCCAGAAATAATTAAGCAATTCGGTGTATATTTTCTGCTCAACCAATGGTGAAACAGTTTTCCCAGGATCGCATAGAAAGGGTAGCAAGGCCTCATTGCGGGTAGCCCTGAGAAATTCCTCAAAGTTCATCGGAAACATATCCATTAACTCAACCCGGCCTACTGGGAATGCAATTTCCTTAAGCTGAAATTCCAGCAGAGAGCCGGCAGCAATGACTGGGATGTGCGGCATGTCTTCGTAAAAATAACGAAGTGAAACAATGGCTTTGGGGCATTGCTGTATTTCATCAAAGAACAGCAGGGTGTTTTTGTCGATGGAAATGTTCAGCAACATCTCAAGTTCATTCAGAATGCGGCTAACATCCAGGTCCTGCGCAAAGACTTCTGCCAGCTGCGGTGTTTTTTCAAAGTTAACTTCTACATAATTGCCTCGAAATTTGGTTTTGCCAAGTTGACGTACAGTCCAGCTTTTGCCGATTTGCCTTGCACCATTGATAATCAGGGGCTTTCGCCTGGGTTTTACGGCCCATTTTTCCAGTTGGTACGTTGCATTTCTAAACATATTTATTAAAATTAAAAGGCGATTTTAATATTAAGGTTTTAATATAACAAGGTTTTATGTAATCTTTTATTTTATATTTCCAAGCCTTAAAGGTATCTTTTGCTTTGTTTTTCCAAGGTAATCAACCCTACCCGCCCCAGTTTTCCCGGTCCAGGCTGCGGTAATGGATTGCCTCTGCCAAATGCTCTATCTGAATTTGTTCCGCACCAGCCAAATCGGCTATCGTGCGGCTTACCTTTAAAATGCGGTCGTAAGCCCTGGCGCTGAGATTCAGCTTTTGCATGGCCGCCTTAAGCAACATTTGGCCAGCCGCATTGATTTCGCAAGTATCCTGCACTTTATTGCTGGGCAACTGGGCGTTGCAATAAACACCTGCCGATTCCACATAGCGCTGCTGCTGTACTTCCCGCGCTTGCTGAACCCGCTGCCGTATGGCCTCGCTTTTTTCCGCATTCCTGTTCCGCGAGGTGAGCTCATCAAAGCCTACCGGGGTAACTTCTATATGGATGTCTATCCGGTCCAGCAAAGGGCCCGAAATGCGGCTTAAATAACGTTCCACCACCCCCGGTGCACACACGCATTCTTTATCCGGATGGTTGTAATATCCACAAGGACAAGGATTCATGCTCGCTACCAGCATAAAGCTCGACGGATAATCCACCGTCCAGCGCGCCCTGGAAATGGTAACCTTTCGTTCTTCCAAAGGCTGTCGCATTACCTCCAACACTGTTCTTTTAAATTCCGGTAACTCGTCCAAAAACAATACCCCATTATGGGCCAAACTGATTTCACCCGGCTGCGGATGATTGCCGCCGCCCACCAGGGCCACATCGCTTATGGTGTGGTGTGGACTTCTAAATGGCCTGTGTGAAACCAATCCGCCGGTATTGCCCAGCTTGCCCGCCACCGAATGTATTTTGGTGGTTTCCAGCGCTTCGTGCAGGCTCATGGGCGGCATGATGGTTGGAAGACGCTTTGCCAGCATGGTTTTGCCTGCTCCCGGAGGTCCGATTAAAATGATATTGTGACCACCCGCTGCCGCTATTTCCATGGCCCGTTTTATGTTTTCCTGACCCTGTACATCACAAAAATCCACATCGTACAGGTGCTGCGATTCTTCAAATTCACCCCTTGGATCGGCAATGGTGCGCTCCAGTTTCAGCTTGCCTAAAAGAAAATCTGCAACCTGCCTGAGGTTGCTAACCCCATAAACCTCCAAATCTTTGACAATCGCAGCTTCACGCGCATTTTGTTCGGGAAGGATAAACCCCCTGAACTTATCTTTCATGGCCTGAATGGCTATGGGCAAGGCGCCACGAATAGGAAGAATACTGCCATCCAGACCCAGTTCCCCCATGATAATGAATTCTGCCAGGGGCTGCTCCGGTATCTGATAGGTCGCGGCGAGCATCCCAACCGCTATCGGCAAATCATAGGCGCTGCCCTCTTTGCGCAAATCTGCGGGAGCAAGATTCACCACCAGCCGCTGCCGTAAGGGTTCCAGACCACTGTTTTTGATGGCTGCATCGGTGCGGAACATGCTTTCTTTTACCGCATTGTCGGGCAAGCCGATAACAAATGTTTTAAATTCAGAGGTCGTGGTGGCATTCACCTCAACCGTTATAGGGGTAGCGTTCACGCCGTTTACGGCGCTGGCAAACAATTTTACCAACATGGCTCAGTAAATTTTTGCGGCCTTAATGACCTTCAAACCAACATCTGAAACTGCTTTCAACCGCTCATCCCGCATGTTTTGAGCCAATTCCAAGGTATACGTACCCGCTTTTAAGGTTAAGCCCTTTGCAAAAGGCTGGTCGTAGCTGATTAAATTGCTTTGACCGCTGCCAAGCCATTTGCCGGTATTATCGGACAAAACAACCTCAAACTGATTTTTTTGGGCCAGCCTTGGGCCTTCCAGCTTATACATCAGCCAGATGTTTGAATAACTGTAACTGCCTGTGATACGCAAGCCACAGGAAAAGTCGTAATAATGGGTGGTGTCGGTGATGGTGAAAGAGAATTTTTTGCCCTGGTTCCAGTGCCAGCCGCCTACATCTACCTTCTCAAACTGATTTAAAACGACCCGTTCATCCACGCTGCACCGGGAAAAGAGCAGCGAAAAACCTACAACAGAAAACAAATAAAATGATAAATAACGATTCATAACTCAACAATTAATTTTTACCTAATAATATGCGAAGAAACAAATCTTCTTCCTGAAAAAGAAATTTTGGGATGGTATGGGTTATAAAAATTCGGTTTTTTAAGAAACCAGGCACGGGTTGCATGCGCATGAAATCTTTGCGTGTGGTGATTATGCTTAGGTCTGGGTTTTCCTTCAATAAATGCTCCCAATGGGCAAAATCAGATTCTGTGTAGGTCTGATGATCGCGGTAGGCCAGGGTATGCGTGATGCTGTAATGCGCGCGCGCCCACTGCTGAAATGCATCATTGCGGGCCAGGCCCGAAACCACCATGCAGGGTTGATGCGCAGTCAATGCTTCTCCCGCCATGTTTTTTGGTTCTGCATTTTGGTAAGTTGAAAAGAATACGGGCACCTGGTACTTGCCTAAATCCTTACGCATGGCTTCAGCTTCAGCTGTGCTCATGTTTTCAGGGCACTTTGTCACCACAAGGGCATGGGCATTTTTTGCGGTACACCTAAATTCGCGCAAGCGCCCTGCTGGCATCGGAAAATCCTTGTAGAAAGGGTTTTTGTAATCACAGAGCAAAACATAGCGGTGGGCCATCAATGGCAAATGCTGAAAAGCGTCATCCAAGATAACCGAATCTATGTTGGAATGTGTTTCCAATAAACGGCGAATGCCTTCATGCCTGTTTTCGCAAACAAATACCGGTGTGGTTTCCAGGGCCAGTTTCATTTCCAGCGGTTCATCACCACAGGTAACGGCATTGTCCGAAACAGCCACCTCCCGAAAACCTGTTGTTTTGCGGCCATACCCCCGCGACAGAATAGCTGTATTTTTATGGAGTTGGTTTGCCAGAAACACGGTCATGGGCGTTTTACCTGTGCCACCAACCGTAAGGTTGCCAACCGCAATGGTAAAAACACTTGCCGGCTTGCGCAAGCCCAGCATGGTAAACAAGCGCCTTCGCAACCAGGCAACACTGGCGTAGACATAACCAAAAGGCAGCAACAGGTATGTGACAATGCGGCTAACCAAGCTATGCAAAGGTATATAAGTAAGCCTTGGCTTTCTTAAGGGGCAGTTTTATTTTGGTATTGGTGCCCTGGGACATCCTTTCGGATAAATATGCTTGGTTGGTGCATCCAATCAGCAGATAACGTCTTGTCAAATTTATTTTGTAGATATTTCATACTTTATTTGTGTTTTTGTACTATTTTTGTCATTTTATTTCTACAATGATAGCCAACCCACGCTCTTTGTTTATGATTACCTCAATCAAGAAATCAAGATTTCTTCTCAATTTTTCCGAAAAAATAACACCCCTTAAAAATGGGTTAATGATGCTGTTGTTTTGTATTTGCGCCAACATTGGGTATGCACAAGCCTCCGACTTTGTAACCAAATGGGACCTTTCCAAACCCCCCTACAGCTTACCGAACAACACCATCGACTTTTACACCACCAATGCCGCAGGCTCTGTTGCTTATACCTGGCAAGAGCTCTCGCCGGGCAGCAGCAGCGGCTCGGGAAGCTTTGCTGCCGGAACCGAACAACTCCGAACCATATCCGGCCTGCCCGCCGGGGCGACTATTGAACTGCGCCTGGCTCCTACCAACCTGCAGCGGTTCTACAACTATGGGAATGACGCCCGATTGCGACTAGTCGATATAACCCAGTGGGGCAGCACCGTGTGGACCAGTATGGAAAATATGTTCCATGATTGTGAAAGCTTGCAGAATATCAGTTCCACCGACTTGCCCAATCTAACAAATGTATCCAATATGTCAAACATGTTTTATTCTGTTGACGGGCTCAATGGCCCAACCAACATCGGCGACTGGAATACCGCCAATGTAACCAACATGGATGCCATGTTTCGATACTGCTCAGTATTCAACCAAGACATTGGCAACTGGAATACCGCCAATGTAACCAGCATGTATGGCATGTTTGAGGAAGCATATGCGTTCAATCAAAATATCGGCAACTGGAATACCGCCAAGGTGACAACCATGGGTTCGATGTTTTTTTATGCATCTGCATTCAACCAAAATATCGGGGCTTGGAATACAGCGAACGTTATCGTTATGAGTGATATGTTTATTGGCGCGATCGCCTTTAACCAAAATATCGGGGCTTGGAATACTGCCAATGTAACCGTCATGAATAATATGTTTTGGGATGCAACCGCATTCAACCAAAACATCGGCAACTGGAATACGGCGAAGGTTACGGATATGAGTTATATGTTTAGTTTTGCCACGGCCTTTAACCAAAATATCGGGGCTTGGAATACTGACAATGTAACCCGCATGAGTTCGATGTTTAGTTCTGCCACGGCCTTCAACCAAAATATCGGGGCTTGGAATACAGCGAACGTTACGACTATGGAGGCGATGTTTAGTTCTGCCACGGCCTTTAACCAAAATCTGGGCAACTGGAATACGGCGAAGGTTACGAATATGAGTTCGATGTTTAGTTCTGCCACGGCCTTTAACCAAAATCTGGGCAACTGGGTGCTGAATGCGTCAGTTAATATGGCTAGTATGCTCAATAGCTGCGGCATGAATTGCGACAACTACTCCCGCACCCTCGCTGGCTGGGCACTAACCACCTCCGCTACCGGACGAAGTTTGGATGCAAGCGGACGAACCTATGGCACCAATGTGAGTGCGCTTCGAACGCTATTGACGGGCGGAAAGGGATGGACCATCGCCGGCGATGCAGCTTCCGGAACCTGTGGCCCCACTGTTTTTTACTCCAAAAGCACCGGCAACCTCGACGATGTAGCCAATTGGGGTACCAATACCAACGGAACCGGTACGCCCCCAACCGACTTTACAGACCCCGATCAATATTTTGCCATAAGAAACCGAAGCACGGCTAGCCTCAGCGGAAACTGGTCTACCACCGGAGCCAATTCGCTGGTGATACTTGGAGACGGAACCAATGCAATCACCTTTACAACGGGAACCAATACCATCGCCGGTGCCTGCAAACTGGCCAACAATTCCACTTTGGAATTGGGTTCCAATTCAACCGGTCTGAGTTTCGCCTGCGAAAACGGATCAACGGTCACCTACAACGGAAGTGGCGCACAAACCATTGCACCGGGCAATTACCACACCCTGAATATCAGCGGAAACCGGGGCGGTAATGGTCTTACACTAGCCAGCGGATTAATTACTGCCCGCAACACAGCTGTGATTTCAGCGAGCAATGTGAGCAGTTGGATCAATACCGGTAATACATTTACTTATGGCGGCACCGGAGCCGAAACCATCGCCCCCATTGACTACAATAATCTAGTCATAGGTGGTGCACGCACCGGCTCCCCAACCATTACCCTGGGAAGTGGAACCATTCGAATAGCAGGCAACGCCATACTCAACGTAGCTGGTGTAGGTAGTTGGATCACAACTAATAATACGATCGAATACAACGGATCCGGTGCGCAAACGATCCAAGCAGCACCCTTTACCTACAACAACCTCACCATCAGTGGTGCACGCACCGGTTCACCAGCCATCACCCTCCAAAGCGGTACCATCAATATCGCAGGGGATGCGACGTTCTCTGCTACAGGAGTAGGTAGTTGGATCAATACCGGCAATACGATCAATTACAATGGGACTGCAGCCCAACAGATCGGGGCCTTCAACTACAACGACCTAACCAGCAGCAGCAGCGGTGCCCGAACACTACAAGCTTCAGGAACTATTGGCGTAGCAGGTACATTTACCCCTGGCACCAATAGCTACACCACAACAGGCAGTACCATAAACTTCAACGGACCCGCGGCTCAGAGCATTAACGCCTTCAACTACAACAACCTCGCAAGCAGCAATAGCGGCGGCCGAACTTTAGCTTCAACAGGTTCCATCGGCGTGGCAGGCACATTTACCCCTGGCACCAATACCTACACTACAACTGGCAGCACAATAAATTTCAACGGAGCCGGTGCACAGACCATCAACGACTTCAACTATAACAACCTTACCAGCAGCAATAGCGGCGGCCGAACTTTAGCTTCAACAGGTTCCATCGGCGTGGCAGGCACATTTACCCCTGGCACCAATAGCTACACCACAACAGGCAGTACCATAAACTTCAACGGACCCGCGGCTCAGAGCATTAACGCCTTCAACTACAACAACCTCGCAAGCAGCAATAGCGGTGGCCGAACTTTAGCTTCAACAGGTTCCATCGGCGTGGCAGGCACATTTACCCCTGGCACCAATACCTACACTACAACTGGCAGCACAATAAATTTCAACGGAGCCGGTGCACAGACCATCAACGACT
>CANKVN010000007.1 GCA_947487055.1 Flavobacteriales bacterium | reverse complement strand
CAAGAAGGTTAATCCTTTTGCACGGGCCTCGCTGTGTAAACTGCGCATACTGTCGCTCACATAGGACGCAGAGGCGAAATGCACATTCCATTTCAGACACAATGTTGCAACCACAGGATGCATGGGTGGTGGCAACAGAGATACCACAATTTCATTGCCTGGAATCAAGCTATTCAGAGTATTTTCATCGGCGAGGTTCGCTACGCGTGTTTGTGCAAGCAAACCTTTGGTATGCTGATGTATCCCGGGTTCACTGGCATCACAAATGGTGAGATTCCGGCCGGTGCTTTCACAAAATGCCGATAAATATTCCAGTAAAAACCGGGAACTCCTTCCCGCCCCAAGGACCATTATCCCCCCCATTATTGCGTTCCTTCCTTTCGCGAAGTTTCCCTTCGCTGCCTTGCAGCTTCAAACAACAACAAGGTTGCGGCAGCGGCTACATTGAGGCTATCAACCTTTCCAAACATAGGAATATTGATGTTTTTACCTGTACCAATCCACTGATCGCTGAGGCCTGAACTTTCTGTTCCAACAACCAGTGCAACCGGGCCTTCCAAAGAAGTATCCCAGGCGTTTTCCGCATCCTGCATGAAGGTTGTGTAAATGCTGATTTTTTCTTTTTTCAAATAATCAATGGTTTCTGCAAGTGTCATGGCAAAAACAGGCACGGTGAATACACAACCCACACTGCTTCTTATCACATTTGGATTATAAATATCTGCCGCTGGATCGCAAATTATAACCGCCGTGGCAGCTGCTGCATCAGCACTTCTTAACAAAGCACCAAGGTTTCCGGGCTTCTCAACCGATTCCGCCACCAAAAAAAGTGGGTTATTTGTCTTTTCCAAATCGGCTATCTGCAAGGATCTTGATGCTACAACTGCAACGGCATTTTTCACCCCGGAACGGTAGGCAAGCTTATCCATCACTTCCGGACTCACTGATATCAGCAGGTCTGCAACATCAAAGGGCTGAAACCATGAAATGAGTTCATGTTCACCAATACTATCCTGATTAAAGAACAAGTGTTGAAAATGATAGCCTGCCTTTAAACACAGTTTCAACTCGTTAAGGCCTTCTGCTACAAATTGATTGCGGGCCTTTCTGTTTCGGCTCTTGTCCAATAACTGCAGGGTTTCCTTGATTAGGGGATTCTGCAGACTGCTTATTTGTTTCATACCCCCTTTTTGTGCATCATGCATGCTTTTTCGCAGCAGGATTGGCCAACCAGGTTCCAGATTTTACGGTACCCAATACCATTCCTTTTAATGTTTTGCCTTGAAGCGGATGGTTAACCCCTTTGCTGAAATTCAGCTGTGGTTCAAACACCCATTCTGCTGTTGGGCTAAAAACCGTAATATCTGCAGGCTGCCCGGGATTGAGGGATACTTTTGGCAATCCAAGAAGCTTTCTGGGACCTTCCGAAAGACTGGAAGCAATGGTGGTTAAATCGGGTTTGCCTCCACTAAGCATGGCGGACAGCACCGTTTGTATGGAAGAAGCTCCCCAGGCTGCATATTCAAATTCAACGGCTTTGCTTTCAATATCCTCCGGATGATGGTTACTCATCACTGCGTCTATAGCACCATCTGAAATCCCTTGCCAAAGGGTTAATTTATCCTTTTCTGTGCGGTATGGTGGCAATACTTTGTGGTTTTCATCAAACGTTGTTAAATCCTCATCGGTAAACAACAAATTGTATACAGGCACTGCAGCCCGCACTTCCACACCCATTGATTTTGCACGCCGGATAATTTCCACAGACTCCGTTGAACTTACGCGAATGATGCTGACCGGCACTTTTAACCAACCTGCTATTTGCAAAATCTGCTCCAGTGCAGCGCTTTCGCTGATAGCTGGGATCCCCTTCAAACCCAAAGATGTGCTGATGACCCCTTCATGCATTCGACCACCACTTGCCAGTTTTTTATCGTAAGGAAAATATAGAATCGGAGCGCGCAATCCCGATCCATATTCCATTAATCTTGCAATAACGCCAGTATCGGTAATTGGGTCATCACCGTCGGTGAAGGCGATGGCGCCGGACTTTTGCATATCAAACAATTCTGCAAGATCGGATCCGTTGGCGCCTGCTGTTGCATGTCCCAACGGTAAAACATGGATGGGCAAGCCTGCTGTTGCAGCACTTATTGCAGCAATCGTAGCCGCGTGGTCCGGTTTTGGATGCCCTCCGGCGAGCACCGCAACGTGGGTAAATCCACCTGCGTGTGCGGCTGCCGACAAACTTTTAAAATCCTCTTTCCATTCCTCACCGGGTTCTCCACAATGTGCCAGAACATCTACCCAGCCGGTTGTTGCCACAGCACCGCTTAGGTTTACCTCTGTATCTGCCGAAGTTTGCAACCCGGGCTGCATGCTCACAATTACGCCATCCTGGATGAATATGTCGGTTTGTTTGCCGTGAAACTCAGATTTTGGGTCTACGATTTGAATATTTCTAAGAATGTTACTGCTCATGGATTCATGGTTGGTTTTATGCGGTTTTGTGCAATCTTATCCCAAAACACAAGGATTACAACTTCCAATGCGAAAAAAACAGCAGCAAGCCAAATAAACAAGCGCCACTGTGTATTATCTGCCTGTTTTGCTTCAAATGCAATATTAGCCTTATCACCATCAAGCCATTTGATGTTGTTTGAGGTGGTCCAGGCTTGCATAATATCAGGTACTGCTATATTGGGATTGCTTTCTAAGCGATTATAATTCAAGGAAATAATTTCACCGGGCGCAGAACCATTATTTGAAAACAACTGATAATTTCCGGCAATTTCGGGCTGTGTACCCAGGTAAATTCCATCGCCATCAGGGAGTTTACTCAACTCCGGTATAATGCTTAGTTCTTTTAACTTCAAGATTGGTGGTTTCTCCTGGTTACCTCGATAATTGCGCATTGGCATTACTTGTTTAGACCCCAAAACGCCATACAGCTGGGTTTGATTTTCTACCGACAGCATTGCATTGGTGAGCATGGGAAGAAACAAGGTACTCTTAACCAGATTACCGCTGCCGGTGTTGAATGGTGTAGTAAAGAAATAAAGCACACCGCGGCCTTGGTTGAATTTCAACAACAAAGGATCTCCATTCTCCAGCGCTAAAACAGGCTCCCCGCCCCCCGCACTTCCTTTGGAACTTAGGTATTCCTTTATTTCCGGAACCTGGATTTGCGAAGGCACTTTATAAAATATCTTATTGAAAAACGGATGACTAAACCCTGATGTTGCAACCCTCATTGGTTCTGTGCTTTTAGAAAACTGGGGCAATCCGAACCCTTCCTGCAGCACACCGGCATTGAGCTGCATGGTTGGGATAACAATCACGGTACCGCCAGTTTCCATCATCCAGCTTTTTATACTTGCAACCTGCGATGCCGAAACATCCTCAACATCCACCAACAACAATACCTGGGCCGAATTACCAGAAGGAACAATCTCGGAACCGGCATTTATTTTCCGCAAAAACGATTGGGATTCTATAACCGCATTAACATATGGATTGCTGCCCTTTACCATAATTTGCCTAATCCCGTTCGGACTTAGGTTCAGATACAATTCATTGTCAAACGAGGCTCCCGGTTCTTCAATGGAAAGTATAGCAGGCAATTGCATTTTATTTTCCGGGGTAAACTGCATGGATGAAACGGCAGACTTTCCTGCTTCCACATTTATCCGCGCGGTTGCCATAAGGCTGTTTTCTGTGTTTAGCTTCACCGGCAAATCTTCAATGGCTTCTCTGGTGTGGTTGCTTACCTTAAAACGAAGGGTATTTTTCTCACCCGGCATCATGAATGTTTGTTCCAGCCAAGCCGAATCAATGCTGATATTTTCGCGGTTTTCAGCAGCTATCTTCACAAAAGTAACCGACGTTTTTTTCAGCCCTTCCACAACAGCCGGATCACCCACAAAACCCACCTGAAAATCAGAAATAACATAGGCTGCTGTTTTTTCGGGCTGCTGCGCCAGATCTTCGGCGATATTGTTGAGCAAACGATCCAGTTTCAGTGTACCTGAGGATATTTTAAGCGCATCCAGATGGGCCAAGGCATCCGTAGCAGGAACAAAACGCAAATGAGAGCCCGGAGTTTGGACAGACCTTATTTGAAAAATTCCGTTTTCTCCGTAAGATTTTATGATAGCCCTCGCTTTTTCTTTGGCCGTTTCAAACAACAATTCTCCATCACGCCCATTATCCATGCTGAACGAATTATCAATAAAAATACTTACTGCTTTTTTCCCCGTCCCCATTACCGGCGCTTCATTGCAGGTTGGGATGGCAAAGGCCAGCACCAGACTTGCCAGAGCCATCAGGCGGATAGCAAGGGTCAAGAGGTGCTTAATCTGGCTTTTGTGCTGGGTAACAATGTCTACTTCCCTTAGAAACCGCACCCTGGTGAACAGTACAGTCTTGTATTTGCGAAACCTAAAAAGATGGACTATAACCGGAATCAGCAATACGGCCAGTGCTGATAGAAAAACCGGATATAGAAATGACATGTTACAAAGTTAAGGATTAGAATCTTTAGGCAATGAATATCGCTGAATTACCCAGTCAGGAATTGCTTTTGGCTTTCCTGTATGAATGTCAACCAACACATAATTTGCCCAACCGGCAGCACTGACTTTGCCATTACTCGCCAGTTTTATGGAGAAATCCACCCTAACCGCAGCCCCTGCCATCTCAACAATATTGGTATGCACATTCATGCTGTCACCCAGTTTAAGTGGGCGCAAAAATTGGATTTCTGTTTTGGAAAGGTACCATCCCAAATGGCAATCCAGAAACTCCTGCATGGGCATTTTATAACAACGATGCATTTGTTCAAATCGAGCTGCAAGCACATAATCCATATAGCGGCTGCTGTGTACGTGCCCAAACATATCTATATCGTCTGGTCGAACGGTAAGCGGTGTAATGTAAACCTGGGTGTTAATTGGCATCAGAAGAGACCGTTCAGGGTGCTTTCTACCTGTTGCACAATTTGCGAGGCATGATCCGGATTTTCAGAGAAATCAATATCATCAACATTAAAGATGAGTAACTTCCCTTTGTAGTCGCCAATCCATGCCTCGTAACGCTCATTCAAACGCTTCAGGTAATCAAGCCTGATTGCATCTTCATAATCACGGCCGCGCATTTGAATCTGGTGAACCAGCTTGGGAATTCCCGCCCTCAGGTAAATCAACAAATCAGGAGGTGTAATTTGTTTGTTGATGTTTTCAAACAGGGCATTATAATTTTCAAAATCGCGGGTACTCATCAAACCCATTGCATGCAGGTTTGGCGCAAAGATGTAGGCATCTTCATAGATAGTCCTATCCTGAATAACCGTTTTTTTACCCTTTCGGATTTCCTGGATATGTTTCCAGCGGGTGTTTAAAAAATAAACCTGCAGGTTAAAACTCCAACGCTGCATGTCTTCGTAGAAATCAGAGATATAAGGATTGTCATCCATATCCTCCAGTTGCATTTCCCAATCGTAATGACGCGCCAGCAGATTGGTAAGCGTAGTTTTTCCCGCCCCGATATTTCCTGCTATTGCGATGTGGTTGGCCATAGTGCAATATTACAAAGGGGTAAAAAGGGTTCGCAAGTTTATTGCGAAATAAAGTTTTACACAGTGCCGTAAATGTATAACCTAACTTTGCGTCAATTTCATCTAAGTGGTTAAACCGGGATCCTTCAACTTTCGATTATTAAAGCGCATTATGCAGCTGGCTTTGCCAAAGCGCAGGGCGTTTTATGTGGCAATTTGTCTGACTATTTTACAAAGTTGTCTGGCCGCTATTCAACCCAATTTCTACAGCCATGCCATCGATACTTTTATTATGAATGGCAACACTTCAGGTTTGGGCTGGTGGTCATTGCTCATTTTGATGGTGTTATTAACCCAAACCATTTTGGGTTTTACCAACAGTTACCTGGCCGAAAAAATAGGGCAAGACGTTATTCTAAGAATGCGGAATTATGTCTATGAACACCTTATCCATCTAAGGCAAAATTTCTTTGACAAGACACCTGTAGGCACCGCCGTAACAAGAACCATTAGTGACATTGAAACCGTTACGGAATTATTCTCAGCCGGGCTAATAACCATTGCCGGAGATGCTTTTCAGATAATAATCATACTGGTATGTATGCTGTGGATGAGCTGGAAATTGACACTTTTAAGCCTCTTGGTTCTTCCCATCTTGTTGTGGGCTGCCAATATCTTCCGAAAAGGTGTTCGCGACAGTTTCCAACAGGTACGAAATGAAGTTTCAAGGCTCAATGCGTTCCTTCAGGAACACATAACAGGCATGCAAATTGTGCAGCTTTTCAACCGCCAGGGTCCTGAATTGCAAAAATTCAAAACAATCAATCAGCAACATCGCGATGCCAATATTCGCGGTATTTTCTATTACGCCGTATTTTTTCCTGTGGTGGAATTTCTGGTTGCCCTCACCCTCGCCATTATTGTTTTGTATGGCACCAACGGCATGCTGCATTTAACCGTAAAACCCGGGGAACTCACCGCGTTTATCATGTTTGTGAACCTGTTTTTCCGGCCGGTACGGGCCATCGCAGACCGTTTCAACAACATACAGATGGGCATGGTTGCTGCAGAACGCATATTTCAATTGTTGGATGACAAAGAAAATCTAGAAACATCGGGTAAAATCACTGCCGATAATATTGTTGGTGAAATACGCTTTGAAAATGTTTGGTTTGCTTATGAAGGGGAAAACTGGGTCATTAAAGACTTATCATTTACGGTTAAACCTGGTGATACCCTCGCCATTGTTGGACACACAGGATCCGGCAAAACAACCATTGTAAGCTTATTGTGCCGTTTTTACACCCAGCAAAAAGGAGCTATTTACATTGATAATGTTGCTATTGACGATTATAACCTTGCCAGTTTGAGAAACAACATTGTATCTGTTTTGCAGGATGTATTTCTTTTTAGTGGCAGTATTTCGGACAATATCCGCTTAAAAAACGATAACATATCCGATTTAGCCATCACCGATGCCGCCAAAACCATTGGCGCCTATGATTTCATTCAGCACCTTCCCGGCAAGTTCAACTTCAATGTCATGGAACGAGGCATGTCGTTAAGCTTAGGGCAACGCCAACTTGTTAGCTTCATCAGGGCTCTGGCTTTCAATCCTAAGGTAATTATCCTTGACGAAGCCACCAGCAACATTGACAGCAAAACCGAATTATTGATTCAAGGTGCGATTAAACAGCTGCTTTCCGGCCGCACCTCCTTGGTTATTGCTCACCGATTAAGCACCATTAAGCATGCGGACCATATTATCTATATGGAATCCGGCAACAAAATAGAAGAAGGCACCCACGAGTCTTTGGTTGCCTTAAATGGTGCCTACGCTCATTTATATTCTACTCAGCATCTTTCACATTCTATTCAATAAAAAAAAGCCGGTGTTTCCACCGGCTTTCTCATAGAATCTTGTTGTTTATGCCTCTTCGGCTTCCATTTTAGATGCAAGGAGACGATCGTACTCTTCTTTAGATCCTGTAATAACATTGTCCCAGCTACGCATGCCCGTTCCGGCAGGTATCAGGTGACCTACAATTACATTTTCCTTCAAGCCTTTCAGTTCATCTACCTTACCGGCAATAGCAGCTTCGTTCAGAACCTTGGTGGTTTCCTGGAACGACGCAGCACTCATGAAGCTCTGGGTTCCCAAAGATGCTTTGGTGATACCCATCAGCATTGGCTGAGCGGTTGCCGATACCGCATCGCGGAAATCAACCACTTTTTTGTCTTGACGACGAAGAGCGCTGTTTTCCTGACGCAAATCTTTCAGGCTAACAATCTGTCCTGGGTGCATGTTGGTGCTTTCACCAGCATCGGTTACCACCTTTTTGTCCCAAATCCAGTCGTTTTCCAGCTGAAGATCCCAACGATCTACCAGTTCTCCCTCTAGGAAGCGGGTATCACCTGGATCATTTACTTCCATTTTCTGCATCATCTGCCTAACAATGGTTTCAATGTGTTTATCGTTGATTTTAACACCTTGTAAACGGTATACTTCCTGAATACCATTCAACACATAGCGTTGAACAGCACCAGGGCCTTCGATGCGAAGAATATCCTGTGGTGTGATGGCACCGTCGCTCAATGGCTGACCAGCACGAACGAAATCGCCGTCGTGAACAAGGATGTGTTTACTTAATGCTACCTGATAGTGCTTTTGTTCACCGTCTTTGCTGGTAACAATAATCTCCTGATTACCACGTTTGCTGATACCATAGGTGACAACACCGTCAATTTCACTTACCACCGCTGGGTTAGAAGGGTTACGTGCTTCAAATAATTCTGTTACACGTGGCAAACCACCGGTAATGTCGCGGGTTCTTGTAGCACTGCGAGGAATTTTAGCCAAAATATCACCGGCTTTAACCTTAGATTTCTCTTTGGCTACCAGAATAGACCCGGTAGGCATGTTGAAATGCTTGGTTACATCACCTTTGCCCTGAACGATGATTACAGGAACCTTGGTTTTGTCTTTGCTTTCTACAATCACCAGTTCACTCAATCCGGTTTGTTCATCACCTTCTTCACGCATGTTTACGCCTTCAATGATGTTTTCGTAATCTACGGTACCATCAATATCAGCAATAATCAGGGTGTTAAATGGATCCCAAGTACAAAGCTTTTCACCTTTTTTAACAGTAGCGCCTTCTTTCACCATCAACTGAGCACCGTAAGGCACGTTATAGCTGGTGATAACGTTATTGCTTCTTGGATCCAAAATGCGGATTTCACCACTTCTGCCCAACACAATCTCAACCTTCTTTTTGCTGTTGGATTCGTCATCCATAACCTCTTTGTTGATTGTACGCATGCTATCGAAGTTGATAACACCATCATACTTGGTCTCCAAGGTATTTTCAGCAGCAATGTTCATCGCAGCACCACCGGTGTGGAATGTACGCAGGGTAAGCTGGGTTCCGGGTTCACCGATAGATTGGGCTGCAATTACACCAACAGCTTCGCCGGCTTGCACCATACGACCTGTGGCCAGGTTGCGGCCATAACATTTTGCACAAACGCTGTTGCGTGTTTCGCAGGTAAGTACGCTGCGAATTTCCACTTCCTCAATTCCGGCTTCATCGATGGCGGCAGCAAGTTTTTCGTTCACTTCCTGACCTGCAACACCCATAAGTTCTCCGGTTGTTGGGTGGTAAATATCATCTACCAGGCAACGTCCAAGGATACGTTCATTTAAGCTTTCTGCTACTTCATCGTTATTGACGATTGCAGACATAGCAATACCACGAAGGGTACCGCAATCTTGTATTGAGATTACTACATCCTGGGCTACATCATGCAAACGACGTGTCAGGTAACCGGCATCAGCTGTTTTCAAAGCTGTATCCGCCAAACCTTTACGAGCACCGTGCGTAGAGATAAAGTATTCAAGGACGTTCAAACCTTCTTTAAAGTTTGAAATAATGGGGTTTTCGATGGTATCACCGGTTCCGCCACCACTGCTCTTCTGGGGTTTAGCCATCAGACCACGCATACCGCCCAACTGACGAATCTGTTCGTTAGAACCACGTGCTCCTGAATCCAGCATCATAAAGATAGGATTGAAACCTTGGTCATCAGAGCTGAGTTCCTTGATCAACACGCGAGACAACTGGTTGTTCACACGGGTCCACAAGTCAATTACCTGGTTATAACGTTCATTGTTGGTAATGAAACCCATATCCGCATTGGATTGAATTTCCAGTACTTCTTCGTATGCTTTTTTAACCAACTCATCTTTATCGTCGGGAATTTTCACATAACTCATGTTAAAGCTCAGTCCACCGCGGAATGCAAAGTGGAAACCAAGTCCTTTGATTGCATCCAGGAAGTTGGCAGCTTTCGCAACACCGGCAACCCTAATCATACCAGAGATAATATCCCTCAGGTTTTTCTTTTTCAGCAATTCATTGATGTAGCCGTATTCCTTAGGAACTACCTGATTGAATAGAACCCTACCCATGGTAGTTTCAATCACTTTCCACATGAATTCATCGTTTTCCTTAACCCTTAAGCGGCACTTAATTTTAGCATGCAGCTCAACACGGCCTTCATTGTAAGCAATGATAGCCTCTTCAGCTCCATAAAAAACAAGCCCTTCCCCTTTTACAGGATGTTCTTTGGTACCAATACGCTCTTTGGTGATGTAGTAAAGACCCAAGATCATATCCTGAGATGGTACTGTTACCGGAGAGCCATTGGCAGGGTTAAGAATGTTGTGTGATGCAAGCATCAGCATTTGAGCTTCAGCAACTGCGGCATTTCCTAAAGGAACGTGCACAGCCATTTGGTCACCGTCAAAGTCAGCGTTGAAACCGGTACATACCAAAGGATGCAACTGAATGGCTTTACCTTCTACCAATTTTGGCTGAAATGCCTGAATACCCAACCTGTGAAGCGTAGGAGCACGGTTAAGCAAAACAGGATGTCCTTTCAAAATATTTTCAAGAATATCCCAGATTACCGGATCTTTTTTCTCTACTATTTTTTTGGCTGTTTTAACTGTTTTAACGATACCGCGCTCACAATAAGCTTGCGGATGATAAACGGTTTGAACAACTCGGCAGCCATGTTCTTGCAATCCGCACTCGTTCAGTTTAAGGGTTGGTCCAACCACAATTACAGAACGGCCGGAGTAATCCACACGCTTACCGAGCAAGTTTTGACGGAAACGACCTTGTTTACCTTTAAGCATGTCGCTCAAAGATTTCAGAGGACGGTTACCTTCGCTTTTCACAGCACTTGCCCTACGGGTGTTATCCAGCAAAGAATCTACCGCTTCCTGAAGCATGCGCTTTTCGTTACGCAAAATCACTTCAGGCGCTTTGATTTCGATCAAACGCTTAAGACGGTTGTTCCTGATGATAACCCTACGGTATAAGTCGTTAAGATCCGAAGTCGCAAAACGACCACCTTCCAATGGCACCAAAGGACGCAATTCCGGTGGAATAACAGGCAACATTTTCATGATCATCCATTCAGGACGATTTTCGCCGGTACGCTGTGCACTGCGGAATCCTTCAATAACTTTCAGGCGCTTCAAAGCCTCTTGCTTACGCTGTTGGCTGGTTTCTGTAGCAGCCTGGTTACGCAAATCGTAACTCAGTTTGTCCAGATTGATGCGGCTCAGAAGGTCATTTAATGCCTCAGCTCCCATGCGGGCAATGAACTTGTTTGGATCATTGTCATCCAGCATTTGGTTTTCTTTTGGCAGAGAGTCCTGAATATCCAGGTATTCTTCTTCTGTCAAAAGATCCAGGTAATTGGCATTGGAAGCAGAACCTGGCTGAATTACTACATAACGCTCGTAGTAAATAACCATGTCAAGCTTTTTGGTAGGCAATCCCAACAGGTAGCCAATTTTATTGGGCAATGAGCGGAAATACCAGATGTGGGCAACAGGAACCACCAGGTTGATGTGTCCCATGCGCTCACGACGTACTTTCTTTTCGGTTACTTCTACACCGCAACGATCACATACAATGCCTTTGTAACGAATACGCTTGTATTTGCCGCAATGACATTCGTAATCCTTGATAGGACCAAAAATACGTTCGCAGAACAGACCGCCCATTTCAGGCTTGTAGCTGCGGTAGTTGATGGTTTCAGGTTTGGTAACCTCACCAAAACTACGGCGCAATATGTTTTCGGGGGAAGCAAGCGAGATACGAATCTTGCTGAAATTGCTTCCGATTTTTTGAATTTTCTTTTGTGTTTGCATGTTACTGACTTGCGCTCAGAATTATTCTATAAATGAAACTTCCAGACCCAGACCCCTCAATTCGTGAACCAACACGTTAAAGGATTCCGGTGTTCCGATACTACTCAGGTTTTCACCTTTCACGATGGCTTCGTAAGCCTTGGCACGTCCGGTAATGTCATCCGACTTCACAGTCAGGATTTCACGAAGAATGTTCGCTGCACCGAATGCTTCAAGTGCCCAAACTTCCATCTCACCAAAACGCTGACCACCAAACTGTGCCTTACCACCCAACGGCTGTTGGGTAATCAAGCTGTATGGTCCGATTGAACGTGCGTGCATCTTATCATCCACCATGTGACCCAGTTTAAGCATGTATATGATCCCTACAGTTGTCGGCTGATCGAACTTGTGGCCGGATAAGCCATCGTTCAAATAAACCAATCCATTGTTCGGAATACCTGCTTTGTCGGTCCATTCAGAGATTTCAGCATTGCTGGCACCATCAAAGATAGGTGTAGCAAACTTCACGCCCAGTTGTTTACCGGCCCAGCCCAAAACGGTCTCGTAAATCTGACCCAGGTTCATACGTGAAGGTACACCCAAAGGATTCAACACGATGTCTACAGGGGTTCCATCGTCCAGGAACGGCATATCCTCTTCACGAACGATACGGGCTACAATACCCTTGTTTCCGTGACGACCTGCCATTTTATCACCAACCTTAAGCTTACGCTTCGTGGCAACATAAACCTTCGCCATTTGAAGAATACCGGTAGGCAATTCATCTCCAACGCTGATAGCATAATGCTCGCGTTTGAAGTTGGTTACCCTTTCGTTGTAAACGTTGATATAATTGGTCAAAGACCTTACAATCAGTTCGTTTCTTTCTGCGTCTGCTGTCCAGCTGTGGTAGTTTACGTTATTGTAATCGATGCCCATCAGGTTCTTTTGGGTAAACTTAGTACCCTTACCGATAAGCTCTTCGCTGTACATGTTGAAAACACCTTGGCTGGTTTTTCCGTTCACAATCTGGAACAATTTTTTAACCAGCTCATCTTTCAGGTCAGTCATTTCGCGCTTGTGGTCATCTTCCAATTTCTGAAGACGGCCTTTGTCGCTGGCGCGGATGGATTTATCCTTTTTGCTCTTGCTGAACAATTTTTTCTCGATAACAACACCATCGGTACCGGGAGGCGCTTTCAATGAAGCATCTTTAACATCGCCTGCCTTGTCTCCAAATATTGCCCTAAGCAGCTTTTCTTCTGGTGAAGGTTCGGTTTCTCCTTTTGGGGTAATTTTACCAATAAGGATATCGCCTTCTTTCACCTCAGCACCGATGCGAATCAGTCCGTTTTCATCAAGATTACGGGTCATTTCATCGCTCACGTTAGGGATATCATTGGTTAATTCTTCTTCACCACGTTTGGTGTCGCGAACTTCCAATTCAAACTCGGTGATGTATACGGTGGTGTACCAGTCGTCTTTAACAACTTTCTCAGAAATTACAATTGCATCCTCAAAGTTGTAACCCTGCCATGGCATGAAAGCCACTTTCAAGTTTCGGCCCAATGCAAGTTCACCGCCTTGTGTAGCGTAACCTTCGCAAAGCACCTGACCTTTGGTAACCTTTTCACCTTTTTTAACAATTGGGTGAAGGTTGATACAAGAGTTTTGGTTGGTACGGCGGAATTTGGTTAAATGGTAGGTTTTTGTGTTACCGGTAAAGCTTACCAAATCATCATCAGAGTTGTGCTCATAGCGAATTCTGATTTCACGTGCATCCACATATTCCACAACACCATTTCCTTCGGAATTAACCAAAGAGCGGCTATCACGGGCTACTTTTTCTTCAAGACCGGTACCAACGATAGGTGCTTCCGGTTTAATCAACGGAACAGCCTGACGTTGCATGTTTGAACCCATCAGTGCACGGTTGGCATCATCGTGTTCCAAGAATGGAATAAGTGAGGCAGCAATCGATACAATCTGGTTAGGCGCTACATCCATATAATCAAGTTTAGATGGATCTACCAGCGGGAAGTCACCTTCCTTGCGGCTTTTCACCAATGCAGTTTTGAAGTTGCCTTTGGCATCTACTTCGGCATTCGCCTGTGCAATGGTTTTTCCATCTTCTTCTTCCGCACTCAGGTAAGTAATTCCTTCTTCGATTTTACCTTCCAAAACCCTTCTATATGGGGTTTCGATAAAGCCCATGCTGTTAATTTTAGCATGTACACAAAGGGAAGAAATCAAACCAATATTTGGTCCTTCAGGAGTTTCGATGGTACACAAACGGCCATAGTGGGTATAGTGTACGTCACGAACCTCAAAACCGGCACGCTCTCTGCTCAAACCACCAGGTCCCAGTGCCGAAAGACGGCGTTTGTGGGTAATCTCAGCCAAAGGATTTATTTGATCCAGGAACTGAGAAAGCTGGTTGGTTCCGAAGAAAGAGTTGATTACGCTGCTCAAGGTACGGGCATTAACCAAATCCTGAGGGGTGAATACTTCGTTGTCGCGAATATTCATCTTCTCACGAATGGTACGTGCCATACGTGCCAAACCTACGCCAAACTGGGCATAGAGCTGTTCACCTACGGTTCTAACACGGCGGTTGCTCAAGTGGTCAATATCATCCAATGCTTCTTGTCCATTGTACAAATGGATCAGGAATTTGATGATGCTGATAATGTCTTCTTTGGTCAACACCTTCACATCCATGGCGGTGTTCAGACCCAATTTCTGATTAATACGGTAACGACCTACATCACCCAAATCATAACGCTTGTCTGAGAAGAACAAACGCTCTATGATTCCCCTTGCTGTTTCTTCATCGGGTGGATCTGCATTCCGCAGCTGGCGGTAGATAACTTCCAACGCTTCTTTTCCGTTGTTCGAAGTATCTTTTTGCAGGGTATTGTAGATGATATCAAAATCGATGTCACCAGTATTTTCACTGTTGAGGATAATGGTTTTAACACCGGCTTCAACAATTACGTCAATATGTTCATCTGCAAGAACGGTATCACGTTCAAGGATAACTTCATTTCGCTCGATGGAAACTACCTCACCGGTATCTTCATCCACGAAATCTTCAATCCAGGTGCGTAACACCCTTGCTGCCAGTTTGCGGCCAATCACTTTTTTGAGGCCGGTTTTGCTAACTTTTACTTCTTCGCTCAAACCAAAGATATCAAGAATGTCTTTATCACTCTCGAATCCAATGGCACGAAGCAGGGTGGTAACAGGGAATTTCTTTTTGCGATCGATGTAGGCATACATTACTGCATTCACATCGGTTGCAAACTCAATCCAGGAACCTTTAAAAGGGATAACCCTTGCAGAATACAATTTGGTTCCGTTGGAGTGAATGCTTTGACCAAAGAAAACACCGGGAGAACGGTGCAACTGGCTTACAATAACACGTTCAGCACCATTAATAATGAAAGTGCCATTGGGGGTCATGTAAGGAATTGTTCCTAAGTAAACATCCTGAACAATGGTTTTAAAATCTTCATGTTCGGGATCATTACAACTCAATTTCAATTTTGCTTTGAGAGGCACAGCATAGGTTAAACCACGCTCAATGCACTCATGAAGGGTATAACGGGGTGGATCCACGAAATAGTCGAGGAACTCCAGTACAAATATGTTTCTGGTATCTGTGATGGGGAAGTTTTCACGGAAAACCATGAAAAGGCCTTCACCTTCGCGTTTGTCGGCAGGCGTGTCGAGCTGGAAAAATTCCTGGAACGACGCTAGCTGCACATCGAGAAAATCGGGGTAGTCGATGGCATGTTTTACTTTGCCAAATGAGACCCTATTATTTTGTGTAGTGCTCAATTTTTTGTTTTTTTAGATAGGACAAAGGACGGTTAACTCAATAAACGCCCAAAAGGCCCGCGGAAATCCGGGGCCGTTTGGGGTTGGGTTTGTTGGAAATTACTTGACCTCAACTTCAGCGCCTGCTTCTTTGAGTTTAGCTGCAAGATCTTCGGCTTCTGCTTTAGAAACCTTTTCTTTTACAGCTTTAGGAGCGGCGTCTACTAGATCTTTTGCTTCTTTCAAGCCGAGTCCGGTCAAATCTTTAACGATTTTAACCACATTCAACTTATTAGGACCTGCATTGGCGAGGATAACGTCAAACTCGGTCTTTTCCTCGGCAGCAGCAGCAGCGCCACCTCCAGCAGGAGCAGCAATAGCTACTGCAGCAGCTGCAGGCTCAATACCGTGCTCTTCTTTTAGGATTTGAGCAAGCTCATTTACCTCTTTTACAGTGAGATTTACCAACTGATTCGCGAATTCTTTCAGATCTACCATTGTTTTATTGTTTTTTGAGTTTTTTTAATTAATTACGATTTAGATTCAGATACAGCTTTTACCAAACCAGCAATTTTGTGGCCGGCATTGCTTTGCAGTGCGCTGATAACATTGCGTGCAGGTGTTTGCAACATTGCTATTACATCACCAATAAGTTCTTCCTTAGATTTCAGGTTGATGATATCTTCAAGGG
Source organism: Flavobacteriales bacterium (assembly GCA_947487055.1). Lineage (GTDB taxonomy): Bacteria > Bacteroidota > Bacteroidia > NS11-12g > UBA955 > RGEC01. Next base: position 27,049 of record CANKVN010000007.1, on the reverse strand, counting down.
TGGCGTCGCCAACAAATACGTTGTTGTCCAACCAAGCACCTTTCAATACAGGCAATTGTGCTTTGTCGCGGAAAGTTTTGATGGCTTTTGCAGGTGCCTTAAGGTTTTCAGAAACCATCACACAGGTGGTACCTGAAAGCACATTTTTCAAATCACCGAAATCTTTACCACTATTTTCCATAGCGATGTTGATCAAGGTATTTTTGGCCATCCTCATGCTAACACCGCTGTTGAATAACATCCTGCGGAAAGCATTGGTTGCATTGGCGCTCAACCCGGTGGTATCAGCCAAATAAACCACATTATTGTTTTTGAAGGTTTCCGTTAATTCGGCAACTACTTCATGTTTTTCTTGTTTGTTCATGATCAGAGTCCTGGAATAGATTTAACATCAATGGCAACTCCGGGGCTCATGGTGCTGCTCATATAAATACTCTTGAAGTACGTTCCTTTTGCTGCAGAAGGTTTCAGTTTGTTTAAAACCTGCACCAGTTCCAGTGCGTTTTCGCTCAGCTTATCAGCTTCGAAAGACACCTTACCTACAGAAGTGTGGATGATTCCGGTTTTATCAACTTTAAAGTCGATTTTACCTGCTTTAACTTCAGTTACTGCTTTTCCAACTTCCATGGTTACGGTACCGCTCTTAGGATTAGGCATCAGGTTTCTAGGACCCAATACTTTACCCAAACGACCCAATTTAGCCATAACGCTTGGAACAGCGATAATGATATCGATATCGGTCCATCCGCCTGAGATTTTTTCGATATAATCGTCCAAACCTACGTGGTCAGCACCTGCATCTTTAGCTTCTTGCTCTTTATCAGGAGTGCACAACACCAAAACGCGAACGGTTTTACCCAAGCCATGAGGCAAAGAGGCAACACCACGCACCATTTGATTGGCCTGCCTTGGATCTACTCCCAGGCGCACATCAATATCTACTGAGGAATCAAATTTGGTGTTTGAAATTTTCTTCAAAATCTCGCACGCCTCTTTGAGGTTGTATGACTTGGTGTTGTCAAACATGCTTAACGCTTCTTTTCTTTTTTTACCAACTTTCATTTTTTTTCTTCTTTAATGAGGATTAGAAGGGCGCATCGCCGGAAATGGTGATACCCATGCTGCGTGCAGTACCAGCAACCAGTTTCATGGCTGACTCTACAGTGAAGCAGTTTAGGTCGGGCATTTTTTCTGATGCAATGGTTTTCACTTGATCCCAGTTTACTGAACCAACTTTCTTACGGTTAGGTTCTGCAGATCCATGCTGAAGTTTTGTTGCTTCTAACAACTGAACTGCAACTGGAGGGGTTTTGATAATAAAATCAAAAGATTTGTCTGCATAAACGGTGATAACCACAGGGAGAATCTTCCCCATTTTTTCTTGAGTGCGCGCGTTGAATTGCTTGCAAAAATCCATAATGTTTACCCCTTTGGAACCGAGAGCCGGACCAATGGGAGGGGCAGGATTGGCCTGACCGCCTTTAACTTGGAGTTTTACAAAGCCTGATATTTGTTTTGCCATTACTGTTACAATTTCTGTACTTGATTATAGTTTAGCTCTAGTGGGGTGCGTCGACCAAAGATCTTCACCATCACCTTAAGCTTTTTCTTCTCGTCGTTAATCTCCTCGATAACACCATCAAAGTCATTGAATGGTCCATCGATTACCTTAACTGCTTCACCCACCATATAGTGTTCTTCTGATGTTGCTGCAGATTCGCTTAATTCGTCTGCGGTTCCCAGAATGCGGCTCAATTCACTTGGTCGAAGAGCAACCGGGGTATCTTTACTACCCAGAAAACCTACAACACCGGAAACTGTTTTAATCAACGGAATAACTTCCGGATCAGAGAAATCGGCGTTTACAAGGATATAGCCTGGGAAAGCGTTGCGTTCTTTGGCTATTTTTTTACCATTTTTAATTTGGTAAACCTTTTCTGTAGGGATTAAAATTTCGGGCACATAGGACTGCTTGCGGGCTCTTTCCAGCTCCACCTCGATGTTGTGCTTCACCTTCTTTTCTTGTCCGGTGATGGCGCGTACAACATACCATTTGTGCTTCTCTTCAACAGCAGTCATTGCGGGTTAAAATAATTTATAAAACGTAGCCAATGAATATCCCAATCCCTGATCCATCAACCAGATGATCAGGGCAAAAAGGACAGAGGCCACCAGTACAATACTGGTGCTTTCCGTAAGTTCGTTCCACGAGGGCCATGAAACCTTATTCAGGAGTTCATCGCGGGTTTCGCGGAAGTAATTTCCTATTCTTTCAAACATTGCGCTTCTATTTAGCACGGGCACTAGGATTCGAACCCAGATCAAAGGTTTTGGAGACCTCTATTCTACCATTGAACTATGCCCGTATAACGGAAGGCGGCAAGCCGCCTTCCTTATGGTCAAAAATTATTCGATGATTTCAGTAACCTGACCAGCACCTACGGTACGGCCACCTTCACGGATAGCGAAGCGAAGACCTTTTTCCATCGCGATTGGCTGAATCAGCTCAACGTTGATAGAAATGTTATCACCAGGCATAACCATTTCAGTTCCTTCAGCCAACATAATTTCACCAGTTACGTCCGTTGTACGGAAGTAGAACTGAGGACGGTACTTGTTGAAGAATGGGGTATGACGACCACCTTCTTCTTTGCTCAGTACATAAATCTCAGCTTTGAACTTCCTGTGGGGAGAAACTGACTTAGGAGCACAGATAACCATACCACGGCGGATATCGGTTTTCTCGATACCACGCAGCAGGATACCGGCGTTGTCACCAGCTTCACCGCGATCCAACAGTTTGCGGAACATTTCCACACCTGTGCAGGTAGAGGTCATGTGGGCACCGAAACCGATGATATCTACAGACTGACCAACGTTGATTACACCACGCTCAATACGACCGGTAGCAACAGTACCACGACCAGTGATCGAGAATACGTCTTCTACAGGCATAAGGAAAGGCTGGTCAACCAAACGTGGAGGAACAGGAATCCAAGTGTCAACTGCATCCATCAGTTCGCGGATGGTAGCTACCCATTTGGCATCGCCATTCAAACCACCCAAAGCTGAGCCACGGATGATTGGGGTATTGTCTGCGTCGAATTCATAGAATTTCAACAGGTCGCGAATTTCAAGCTCAACCAGGTCAAGCAGTTCTTCGTCGTCAACCATGTCAACTTTGTTCATGAATACCACCAAACGGGGAACACCAACCTGACGGGCAAGCAGGATGTGCTCGCGGGTCTGTGGCATAGGGCCGTCTGTAGAAGCTACTACCAAGATAGCGCCGTCCATCTGTGCAGCACCTGTTACCATGTTTTTAACATAGTCAGCGTGACCTGGACAGTCAACGTGCGCATAGTGGCGGTTGCCAGTCTGGTATTCTACGTGTGCGGTGTTAATGGTAATACCGCGTTCTTTTTCTTCAGGAGCAGAGTCGATCGAATCGAAAGACCTTTTCTCTGAAAGACCGGCATCAGCCAGTACTGTGGTGATCGCAGCGGTAAGGGTTGTTTTACCGTGATCTACGTGACCGATTGTACCAATGTTTACGTGAGGTTTGGAGCGGTCAAATGTTTCTTTTGCCATGTTTTTTTTATATTTAAAGTTTGTCTGTCCTGTTTATGGAGCCAATGATGGGATTTGAACCCATGACCTCTTCCTTACCAAGGAAGTGCTCTACCCCTGAGCTACATCGGCTTGTTTGGCACTTTGCAGTACCTGGAATTTCCGGAGAAACCCCGATTTTGGAACTTCACGGCTAACCGTGTCGCTCCTAATTGAGCGGGAGACGAGGCTCGAACTCGCGACCTACAGCTTGGAAGGCTGTCGCTCTACCAACTGAGCTACTCCCGCATTGCATTTGAAAAAGTGGTGGGGAAAGAAGGATTCGAACCTCCGAAGTCGTAAGACAGCAGATTTACAGTCTGCCCCATTTGGCCGCTCTGGTATTTCCCCTTGTTTTCGCATTTCAAATGCACGGAGCCACCTGTCGGAATCGAACCAACGACCTACTGATTACAAGTCAGTTGCTCTACCAGCTGAGCTAAGGTGGCATGTTAAAGAACGCGGCTCCATGGGCATGGGCCGTAAAAAGGACTGCAAAAATAGCCCTTTTGTTTGATTTAACAAAACATTCCCTGCATTTTTTTTAATGGTTCAAATGAACATCGCTTCGTCAACTTTTTTCACAATTGTCCTTCCCTATCCTTTTGGTATTTACCTTTGCATTCTTCATGAAAAGAATCCTTATTGCCACCGTCAGTTTGTTGGTACTTGTTGCTGTATTTTTCTTGTTACGGAAAAACCTGAACAAAACAGGCACCGAAAGTCATGAACTGTTCCGCCTGGAAAACCCGCAGGCCATTGATAAAATATTGCTTGCCCCCAACAATCCTAAATTACCATACCTTATTATATATAGGGAAAAATCAGGGCAGTGGTTTGTTAAAAACGACAGGCTGAATGAACCTGCCGACACCCACAGCATTCGCGAGCTGCTTTTTTGGGTGATGAAAAAATCAACCATTAAAACCCCTGTGTCTGAGGCAGAGAAAGAGCCCGTGACCCGCGAGATTGCTTTGAATGGCATAAAAGCTGTTTTCTATGAAGGCAATAAAGAAATCAATACCATTTATGTTGGCAACCCCACCCCAAACCAGGAGGCTACGTATATGTACAACCCCGAAATGGAAAGGCCTGCAATCATTGAAATTGCCGGATTCAAGGGCTATTTAACACCTTATTTCACCCTGGATTTTGATGCATGGCGCTCCCCTGTGGTTCTGGATTTCACTGCCGAACAAATTAAAACACTGAAAGCAACCTGGCCGGCTGCACCGCAGGAGGGTTTTATGATAGAGCAGAATGCTGACGGGGTTTACCTGACCAACCATACCGGCAAAAAATTGCCCGAAGTGAATCAGACACGCCTGCTTTCTTTTTTGGAGCGCTTTCAGAATGTGGCCCGCGAATATGGCGAAACTGCAGGCATCAACAAAAAACCTGCACTGCGTGACAGTGTTTTGAAACAAGGTCCATTTTTCATCCTTTCCATTACCGACAGCAAGGGTATCAAAAAGGAAATAAAACTTTACCGCATGCAAATCAGCGGCGAAAGCTATGCCCAACAGCTGCGGGATGGCAGTATTCCTGATTTTGAAACAGAAACCTACTGGTTGCAGATATCCGGAAAGCCTGAACTTTGGATTGTGCAGGGGGCCGTTATGAAGAGCAGGATGAAAACCCTTGGGGATTTTGTTAAAACAGCGGACCCCGCTAAATAATTCCTTTTTCCTTTGAAAATTACCATAGCCATTATTGGAGCTGTTATTGGACTGATTACTGCCGGTCCTTTTGGCGCATTGATTGGTTTTTTAATTGGAATGTACATCGAATACATGGGTAGCGATCAGCCCAAAAGTTCGGATGCAGACAACACGGAAGGCTACCATAGGCAAACAAACACAGATTTTTCGCACCACTTGCTGGTGCTGATTGCCGCCATCATGAATGCAGATGGCTCTGCCATGCGCAGCGAGCTGGAACTGGTGAAACGCATGCTGGTGAGAACCTACGGCGAGCAGCGTGCAAGTGATTTGCTCCTGGTTTTGCGGGAAATGCTAAAAGAGAAGCAGGACGTTTCCTATGTATGCAGGCATATCCGCGGCGCCATGGCTTATAGCCAACGGCTGGAATTGCTGCATGTATTGTTCAGGATTTCCAGGGCCGACTCCGAAATAAACCCATCGGAACTGCAGATGCTCCAATTTATCGCAACGCAAATGGCCATCACAACGCCGGATTTCCTCGCTTTGCGGGCAATGTTTGTCACCACACCGGACTCTGAATATAAAATATTGGATGTGAGCCCGGATGCGGGTGAAGAAGATGTGAAAAAAGCGCACCGAAAAATGGCCATGCGATTTCATCCTGACCGGTTACTGGGCTTAAGTGAAAAGGAAAAGAAAGCTGCCGAAGAAAAGTTTTTGGCTGTTCAGAAGGCCTACGAAAGCATCAAACGCAAGAAAGGCTGGAGTTGAAAGTTCACGCGGCATTGTTTCTTGTATCCTTGTTGTATGCCATCCTGTTTTCATGGGCCGGGCAAATCATGCCGGGATATATTACTCCCGAGGCCTTTGTATGGTTAAGGATTTTAACAGCCTGCCTGTTGTTTAACCTTTGCTCACTGTTCATCAAAGACAAGCCTATAGACTGGAAAGCCGATCTGGTAAGGTTTATGGTATGCGCTTTTTTTGGTACTGCCGCCAATATGTTCATGTTTTTCAAAGGATTGAGCATGACCAAACCCATAAACGGAGCGGTGCTGATGCTGGTTACGCCCTTATTTGTTGCCATCATCGAACATGCTGTTCAGCGAAAAAAACCATCAATCAATATGGTAGCAGGCATAAGCATTGGGGCGCTAGGGGCTATGCTCCTGATGTGGGGAAAAGGCGCACAATTTAACGCAGAAACGCTGGAAGGAGATTTATGGGTAGCGGTGAACGCGTTATTCTATGCTGTTTACCTGGTGCTTGCCAAACGGCTGGCCAATAAATACCACGCCATTACGGTAAACCGCGTCATGTTTGGGATGGGCATTTTATACATTGCCCCTTTGGGAGCCCTTCCGCTTTTACATACCAACTGGCACCTCATTCCGTCGGATATCTGGCTAAAAATTGGGTATGTGCTGTTTTTTACAAGTTTTTTGGTTTACCTGCTCAACACCTATGGCATAAAGAACGCAAATGCCTCACTGGTAGGGGTTTATATTTACCTTCAACCGCTACTGGCGTCGTTCATTGCGGTTTTGCTGGGCCGGGACAGCATGACCGTTGAAAAAGCCATATATGCACTCATGATTATCATCGGTGTTTGGCTGGTGAGCGGCAAATACAGATTGAGGATGAGCCTAATCGGCAAAGCGCGGTAAATATTTCGGACCGAATGGTTATATTTGCGGTTCATTTACTTTAGAAAACATGCGTACACCGGAAGCCAATAATGTCCTGGAAAAAATCCAGAAGCTGGTTGAAAAAGATGGGATTAAGACCGATAAATTAATTCCCTTATTGCAAGAAGCCCGCGAATTTGCCCTCAAAGAAGAGGATCCATTGTTGACAAGGGCCCTGCGCTTGTGCTGGCAGCACCTTGAAGCCAACGAAGGCTTTGAGTTGGCCTACCTGGAAGATGAAGAAAGCACGCAGGAAAATTTCCTGTATCTTATTTCTCTGGCCATCAAGTCTGAAAACACCTACAACCGCGATGAACTGCGGGAAATGACAAACATGTTGCAAGCGCTGGCTTAATGCCTAAACTTCGTCGGTATATTGCCCTGGTCTTATTGATTTGTGCCACACTGGTACAAATTCCTAAATCATGGCTGCACGATTGTCATTCCGGCGAAGAATTTAATGTTGTTCACACAGAAGCCACATACAAAGCACATTGCTCTGTATGTGACCATGAAGCCCTGATTGCAGAACCTTTCGAGGCCACTACTTTCCTTTTCAAAACACCGTTTTCGACCAAAATTAAAACCATTAGGCTTTGCCGGGATGTAATTTCCGCACCGGTCTATTTTCAGAACAAAGCCCCACCTGTTCTCCCCTGTTAATTTTCACAAACAGGGCGTGATGCTTTGCCTTTGAAAGGCATCAAAACAGGTAATAAATGAAAAAACTCGCATTGGGATGGCTCATCCTGATTGCATTTCAGGGATTAAAATCCCAGGGAACGTGCAATTATAAGATTGGCGGAAGGTTGCTAAACGCATCCGACAGTTCTCCTATTGCCTATGCCGAATTATTCATAGAAAAAGGACACAACCACACCAACAGCAGCACTAGTGGGCGATTCCTGTTATCCGGCATTTGCGGTGGCCCAACAATTATAGAGGTCGACAAGTCCGGATTTAAGCATTTGCACATAGACCTGCGCACCTCTTGCGATACCGACATTGTTATTTTCCTGCAACCGATTACCCAGCAAGCAGACACCATTATAATCCATGGAGGAAAGGAAAAATCAGCTGCTATGCTGCTAAAAGGGAATGCAATCCGAACATCGACCGGGTTAGATTTCAGCAATATCGCCTCGCAGATTCCGGGGATTCAACTGCTTCAGGGAGGGAAAACCCAGAACAAGCCCATGGCCAGGGGCATGTATGGCTTGAGGCTTCCCATCATCAACAATCAATTTAAAATTGAAGGTCAGGGCTGGGGAAACGACCACAATCCCGAAGCAGATGCACAAAGTTTTGACGAACTGGAATTCATCAAAGATGCCGGACTCCTGCGCTATGCCCACGATGCCATTGGCGGCGCGCTGCGCCTGAAAAGACAGGCACAAGCCCATGAAGGGGAGCAAACCCTGAACCAGTCTATATCCTACCACAGCAATGGCCATCAGGCCGCATATGGCGCAAAGTATGTCCACAGAACCGACAGCAATGCGCCTGTATACTTCATCAATACAGGACTCAGAAGATCGGGCAATTACCGAACTTCCCGGCAATGGCTGGACAACACTGGCTTGGGAGAAATTTCGCTGGCTGCAGGCGCCACCACCCATAAAGGAAACCACAGCCGACACATTGAAATTGATGGTTACCGCTTTGAAGGAGGCATATTTAGCGGCACCAGAACAGGCAGTGTACAAGACTTATTAAATGCCATACAGCGCGAAAAACCGCTTACTGCTGATGTATTCAGCTACGCCATAGGCCAACCCAAACAGGTTGTGGGCCACATTTCCCTGCAAGCCGGCAATACGTTACACAAGGGGAGCAACCAACATGAGTGGGCCATCGGGATGCAATATGATCAGCGGCGGGAGTTTGATTTTCACCGAAACAGTGCCAACCAGTTTCCCCAATTGGACTTGGTGTTACTCTCACCTTCTTTAATCTATCGATACCATCGTCATATTAACAACAACTTGCAGCTGGAGCTAGGCAACCAGGCAACAGGCTATATACACCGATATGGTGGTTATTATTTCCTCCCTGATTTCCAGGGTTGGCAAAATGGTACATACGCATGGCTGCATCATCATGGCGCAGCAATTACACAAACATGGGCTTTGCGGGTAGATGAAAAAATCATTCAGGCCAGGGAACGGATAGCGGGTCAATGGCACCAGCAAAGCCGTTTTTTCAACGACTTCAGTTTTGCATACACCGGATTATTCCAGACAAACAAACAGCAGCTGCAATGGCATTTCAGCCGGCAATGGCGGGCTCCCTGGATCAACGAACTTTATGCTGCCGGTGTGCACCACGGATCGGCTGCTTATGAACAAGGCAACCGCTTACTGAAAAAAGAACACAGTTACAGGCTGGAAGCAGAATGGCAATACAGTCAAAAACAGCTTTTTTGGTATGTATCGCCCTACATTAACTGGCTGCCGGGCTTTATCAACCTTACACCCATGAATGTTCCCGTTCAAAGTGTGCGGGGAGCCTTTCCCGGTTATTATTACCTGCAATCTGATGCCCTTTTCACCGGAATTGATGCAACTTTGGAAATACGCCCAAATCAACAATTATCGGTAAAAACAACAGTTGGTTATGTACAAGGAAAATACACCCGTGAAAACCGTTATCCATCGTTCGTACCGCCATTACGGCTTACCGGTGAAATAACCTACCACACATCCATTTTCACCATTCAGGTATTGGGAGAACGCATTACCCAACAGCGCCAGTACAATACCGGAAGCGATTTACTGGCACCTCCATCGGCCTATACCTTGTGGCATTTAAACATGGCATTGCCTGAATCCAGAAAAAATAAAAACTGGGACTTTAAACTAAGGATAAGTAACGTATTTAACCTTTCATACCGAAGTTACATGGACCGCTTTCGGTATTTCATGGACATGCCCGGGCGTAACATCGCTCTGACCTTTATGCACCAAATTCACCATCACAACAAAAAACATTTACACAACTAAAATAAATAAAAAAAATGAGAAAAACAAATTTATTCATCGGATTTTCAATCCTATTAATGGCTGCATTCAGCCTCGGTTCCTGCCACAAACACGAAGAGGGCGAACTAATCACCACCATTAAAATTACGCTCACGCCAAAAGACAGCGGCAATGCCAAAACATTTGTGTGGAGCGACCCGGACGGCATCGGCGGCAATGCACCAACACAAACAGATACCATTGTTTGCGACAGTGGCAAAGCATACCTGGCAGCAATTCAGTTTTTCAACGGCGACAACGATATTACCACAGAAATCAAAAACGAAGCTTCAGAACATCTGGTGTGTTACACAGGTCCCACATCGAACATCCTTGCCATTGCCTACAACGACAGCGACGGTCAATATCCCATTGGCCTGGAAACCAAATGGCAAGCCGGCAAAATCAGCAGCGGTCTGGTTCGCATCAATTTAAAACACCAGCCAAAGTCAAAAAACGGCACTTGCGATCCGGGAGAAAGCGATGTGGATGTAAGCTTCCCTTTTTCCATTAAATAATGGCTTAAATAAGCATTTTTAAAGAAGCGATAAACGCAGGAAAAACCTTAAATTTGCATCCCATGTCAGGAGAAACTGCAAACTTAAAAGGCACAGCACTAACGGATCTTCATATTTCATTAGGTGCTAAAATGGTTCCATTCGCGGGCTTTAACATGCCTGTTTTATATACCAACCTCATACAAGAGCACCACACCGTGCGCAACGGTGTTGGTGTTTTTGATGTGAGCCACATGGGCGAATTCTATGTGGAAGGACCAAATGCCTACGAACTCGTAGAATACGTTACCACCAATGATGTTTCTACGTTAACGGATGGTCGTGTGCAATATTCCTGCATGCCCAACGAAACCGGTGGAATTGTAGATGATTTATTGGTTTACCGCATCCATGCAGAAAAATACCTGCTTGTTGTAAATGCAGGCAACATTGAAAAGGATTTCACCTGGATTTCAAAACACAATGAAAAGTTTGGAGCAATCCTGAGTAATCATTCTGATGAATATAGTTTGCTTGCCGTGCAGGGTCCAAAAGCAGCGGCTACTTTGCAAAAACTCACCGGCAGCAACCTGGCTGAAATCCCCTATTACCATTTTACCATTGGCGAAATGGCCGGAATTAGTGATGTTATCATCAGCAACACCGGATATACCGGTGCCGGAGGATTTGAGATTTATGTAAAAAATGAGCATGCACGCAGCATGTGGGATGCGATTTTCACCGCGGGTGCCGACGCAGACATCAAACCCATTGGTCTTGGCGCCAGGGATACCCTACGATTGGAAAAAGGATTTTGCCTGTACGGCAATGATATCGATGACACCACATCACCAATAGAGGCAGGTCTTGGCTGGATTACCAAATTCAACCACCCGTTTGTGAACTCGGCTTATCACCAAAAAATAAAAGAAGACAAGCCTACCAAAAAGCTGGTTGGATTTAAACTGGTGGAAAAAGGCATTCCAAGGCAGCACTATCCTGTGTGTGATGAGCAAGGCAATGTGATTGGTGAAGTAACCAGCGGCACCATGTCTCCAACCCTCAATGAACCTATAGGATTGGCTTATGTTCCTGCAGCCTTATCAGCCGCCGGAAGCACAATTCATATTGAAATAAGGGGCAAATTGCTGAAAGGCGAAGTTTGCAAATTGCCGTTTGTGTAAATTTAGAGGTTTAGTGGTTTTACCGACAACACCAGTCGAAAAGGAATGATTTTGCCGGAAATTGTAATAGTTTGAGCCGTTAAATCAACGGCAAGCAGCGGAGAAATTAACTGTTTTACTTCACACCGATTGTCCAGGTAGCAAACCTCACAGTTTAGTTTTTGATTGCACCATTGTTGCCAAAGCTGGTAGATTTCATTGGTCATGAGTTAGCCGATTAATTACAATTGCTAATCCTTATTTTTCTTCTTTAAATTATTAAATTTCCAAGAATTAAACTTACTAGCAAATAGCTGTTTACCGCTCGTTGGATAAAATTCTTCTTTGGTGAGCGGATCAATTCTCTTAGCTGACCATAAATCATCTGTAAATAGTTTATGTTCATTTAAACTTCTATACCCACCACCTACTGTAATTATTTCAAAAACAAAAACATATTGCTTGCCCTTCTTAATCCAATCTGTTTTTTTTAATGTAGCCTGCTTTGATTGAATATAGTTTTTTGCTCTCTCCAACCTCTTCAATCTAGCGTCCTCTGTTGTCTTAGACCATCTAAAACTACTATCTAATTGCGGGATTGATGCATCTGCTGGTATTTGAACACCTTTCGAAGTTAGTTCTCTGATTAGATATGATGGAAGATTCTCAAATCTAATTAAACTTGGAACTTCAGGGACTACAATTAAATTAACGTCATTTATTTGACAGAGATGCAACTTTATTGAATCATTCTCAATCAATTTAACTGTTCCTCTATGATATTTAGTGGAATAATGTTGCTTCCCATTATGTTCAAAGGCTAAACCCAGTACTTCACAAAAACCATCCAATTCTAACCTTTTACCCGATTCATTAACTAACCATTTCGGGCGAGTTTTTATAAATTCTTTACCAAATATTGACTCTAGAACATACCTAACTGCACGTTCACCTACACTCTGAGTACAATAGGGGCACCAAGTTTTTTGAGATTTAATAGTTGAGTATTTCGCTGAAAATTGATGACCATGCTTACACTCCCACAATTGGAGTTCATATGGATTATATCTGTCCGATATTATTTTTCCCATTCTAGACTCCGCTATAATAACACAATCTTCAAAAGTGATTTTAGCCTTACCCTGGCACTTTGGGCAGTTTTGCTTATGGTTGCTTATGTTATTAAATGTCATTGAAAAAACATGCCCTTTGGCCATGCACTTCCACTCGGCCTTTATGATTGTTTTATTTGGAATCTTTTCAGACAACAATTCACAACCAACATTCTTGCCAGCCTCGATATAATCTTCTCTGCTTATTTTTTTATTACTCTTAGCCCAAACTTCACTGGATGCGCACTTTTTACACCAGGATCCTCTAGTTAAAGACTGTCCGTTTGGATAAAAAATATGCCCTTCACCACATATGACCTCATATTTAGTATGAGCATTGACATATTTCTGACTCAGGAAAACACCTCCACGTGACGCACAAATTGATTGCAATTCCTCAAGGGTGATTTTTCTCTGACCTGCGCATGTGGGGCACCAACTATTTTGGTTTATTATACTGTCTGCACTAGATGACCATTTATGCCCATCTTTACACTCCCAGTCATATTTATTTTTAACATCCACATAATTTTCACTCAAACATTTACCGCCTCTGTTTGCAGCAATCTCTTGTAAGGTACTTAGGCTCTTTTTCATGCACAAAATTCAAGCAAATTCTAAGTTACAGAAATTCAAATTGACTCATTTAACTAATCCATCACTCAAAACGCAGCGCGTCAATGGGATTGAGTTTTGCTGCACGTGTTGCGGGATAGATTCCGGCAACCAGCCCCACCACCATACAGACCACCACGGAAGTCATCATCCATTTCCAAGGAATAATGAAACCTGTACCAAGGCCCAAACCAACCAGATTGCCGAGCAATATCCCAAGGACTATTCCACCCAAACCACCAATTTGGCAAATCACCACGGCCTCCGTAAGAAACTGGTTGCGAATGGTTCCTGAAGATGCGCCCAATGCTTTTCGAACACCAATTTCGCGGGTTCTTTCGGTAACCGAAACCAGCATGATATTCATTAAACTTACGGCAGCACCGATAAGGGTAATAATGGCAATGATGGTTCCTACGCTGGTAACTGTTTTAAGATTATCAATGGCATCCCGGGCTATTGCATCGCTTTTCGTAAGCACAAAATCATCGGGTTTGGCATTTCTGAGTCCGCGCAACCTGCGCATCAACAAATAGGCTTCATCCATAGCAGGATCGAGTTGTTCGATGTTGTCTACCGCCACATTGATGAAAAAATTTTCGGATTTCGCCGAAAAATCTTGTCTGGAGCGGCTAACCGGAATAAAAACAACCCTGTCGCCACCGGACATGCCAAGGCTTGAGCCCTTTTCAGCTAAAATGCCGGCAACACGGTAGGTTTTGCCATTCACTTTTATTTCCTCACCCAATCCGTTTTTGCCAAAAAAGTTGGCGGCTATTTCTTTCCCTATAATGGCCAGAGGCAGCGCCAAATCTACGTCGTTGGTGGTTAGGTTTCGGCCTTTTTCCAATTCGTAACTGGCCGTTTTCAGGTAGTTTTCGTCAATCCCGATGACCCTTACATTCGGATTTGTTTCTTTGTTTTTGTAGCGCACCTTGGCCGTCATTTCTGCATTGATGCTGATCGAAACTTCCGAAGGGTATTGAAAGGACTTTTTAAAACCAGAGGCCTGATTATAACTGATGGGTTCGAAAATAGCAGAAGCAGCCCCACCGCCACCACGGCGCTGAAACCCCTGATTATTCCGGATATTGAAACTCTGGGAACCCATCCGCGAAAATGTTTTGGTAATGGCACTGTTCATCGCATCGATGGAAGTGAGGATTCCCACCAGGGCAGCAATACCAATGGCAATAATCAGGCAGGTAATGACCGTTCGCAGCAGGTTTGCCCTGATGGCTTCCAAACCTTGCCTTATGTTTTCTGATATTTGCATAGCGAAGACAGCCTTAAATGGATGCCCGCATGGTTATGCGTTAAAACTTTGTCCACACCCGCAAGTATCCTTTGCATTGGGGTTGTTGAAAGTGAAACCGCGGTTGTTAAGTCCGTTTTCCCAATCGATGATCATGCCAAGCACATACATTACATGCGCCTTGTTCATCACCACGGGAATGCCTTCAATTTCAAACTCCCGGTCGTTTTGTTCCTTTTTATCAAAAGCCAGCAAATAACTCATACCGGAGCAGCCTCCACCTTTAACACCAATGCGCAGATAGGACTCCTCGGCTGTTACTGCCGTTTCCCTTAAATTTTTCAATTCTGAGATGGCCGATTCGGTAAAATTAACCGGTGGAGCTTCCAATTGCGTGATTACTTCTTCCATGCTTATATGCAAAATTAACCATTTTTCAGCAACTTTGTTTCTGTAAGAATCCATTCATTTATGGTATGCTTTGCTTTATCTTTGCTGCTTGCAAACCATGGATAGTGTACAAATTTTTCTTGACATCATAAAATTCATTCTCCCAGCGGTTGTCGTTTTCTTTACCGCCTATTTCGTACTAAAAAATCAAGGGGAAATGAACCTTGCCCGATTGAAGCTGGAGGTGTTGAAGCAAAACCAGCAAACCCTCACCCCTATTAAGTTGCAGGCCTACGAGCGCATGGCGCTTTTCCTTGAAAGGATTAGCCCATCCCAGTTGATTCAAACGCTAAACCAGCCAGACCTCAGCGGAAGGGCGCTAAAATATGGTATGCTTACAACCATACAGCAAGAATTCAACTACAACCTCTCCCAGCAGATATACATCAGTCCGCAAGCATGGAATTTGATAAAAGTGGTGAAAGAACAGGTGATAAAACTCATTCACGAAGCTTCTGCAGGCATGCCTGAACAAGCCACGGGTGCAGATCTCAGCAAAATGATTGTTGATTTCATGATGAAGGAGGGGGAGCAGCCCACAGACAAGGCCATTAAGTTCCTGAAGGCAGAAGTTGGATTAATGTTTGGACAATAACACCATGAAAAAGACAGATTCAGGGATTCCGATTGAACCAATTTATACCCAAAGCAACGAACAGACCGGGTTGCCGGGGGAATATCCTTATACAAGAGGCATCAGGAAAGACATGTACCGGGGTAGGCTCTGGACGATGCGCCAATATGCCGGCTTCAGCACTGCAGAAGAAAGCAATAAACGATACCACTATTTGCTATCGCAAGGCACCACAGGCCTTTCGGTAGCATTTGACCTTCCTACACAAATAGGTTACGACAGCGACCATCCCATGAGCGATGGTGAAGTGGGCAAAGTTGGCGTGGCCATTGATTCTCTGGCAGACATGGAAATCTTGTTCAAGGGAATTCAGCTGCAGGACATCACCACCAGCATGACCATCAATGCCACAGCCTCAACACTGCTGGCCATGTATGTGGCACTGGCCAAAAAGCAAGGAGCAGACCTTAGTAAAATATCCGGAACCATCCAAAACGATTTGTTAAAAGAATACGCAGCCCGTGGAACCTACATTTATCCGGTGAGGCCCAGCATGCGCATTATCACAGACATTTTTGAATGGTGCAGCCAGGAATTACCCAAGTGGAACACCATTTCCATCAGTGGATATCATATTCGGGAAGCAGGCAGCACTGCAGTGCAGGAACTCGCCTTCACCCTTTCCAACGGCAAAGCCTATGTGAAAGCGGCTATGGAAAAAGGGCTGGATATCAATGTATTTGGCAAACGGCTGTCATTCTTTTTCAATGCACACAACAACCTGTTTGAGGAAGTAGCCAAATTTCGTGCTGCAAGGAAAATATGGGCATCTATCATGAAAGACTTAGGCGCCACGGCTCCGGAAGCCATGATGTTGCGCTTTCATACCCAAACTGGAGGCTCTACCTTAACAGCCCAGCAACCGGATGTAAATATCGTTCGGGTTACCATACAGGCGCTATCTGCTGTTTTGGGCGGAACGCAAAGTTTACACACCAATGGTTTTGACGAAGCATTGGGGCTCCCTACCGAAGATGCCGCAAGAATTGCCTTGAGGACACAGCAGGTGGTTGCTTACGAGAGCGGTGTTACCGATACTGTGGATCCGCTGGGCGGCAGTTATTTCATCGAAACATTGACCGAACAAATGGAAAATGAGGCCAGAAACCTCATTGCTTTGATTGATGATATGGGTGGATCCGTGAGTGCAGTAGAAAGCGGCTGGATGCAGGAAGAAATTGGCAGAAGTAGTTATGCTTATCAGCAAGCGATTGACCGCAAAGACAAAATCATTGTTGGGATGAACGAATTTGTGAGCAAGCAACCCGCAGTATCACCACCCATATTAAGTATAGATGATGCTATACGACAAACACAAACCGATGCACTAAAGAAATTGCGTGCCGAAAGAGACCAGGAAGCGGTGCAAAAACATTTGCACGAATTGGGCGAAGCAGCACGCAACGGAAACAATATTATGCCATTTATACTCAATGCTGTGGAAAGCTATGCTACGCTTGGCGAAATAGCCGACATACTTCGACAAGAATTTGGAGAATTTGGCAATTAATGAAAGCGCCTTTAGTTACTAAAAAAAAAATTAAAAGACAAGCAAAAAAAGTTAGCACATTGTGAATTTTTGTTATTTCTTAGCAGAAGAATTACGGACGCATATCAGGCAATGATATTCAATCACTTAAACTAACCTAACAGCCCTCAATGAAGCAATGACCCCGGGAAAATCTACCACTGAAAACAAGAGCCATGAACTGGCTTGGCAAGAATGCCTAAAAATCATCAAGGACAATGTTAACCCACAGAGTTATAAGACGTGGTTTGAGCCTATTAAAGCACTTAAACTTCAAAACAAGGTTCTGACGATTCAAGTTCCCAGTCAATTTTTCTATGAGTGGCTAGAAGAACATTATGTACAGTTGCTGCACAAAACCTTGAAGAAGGTGATTGGGCCTACTGCCAAACTGGAGTACAACATCATCATTGAAACTTCGGGGCATGACCAAATGCCATATACCATCAATTTGCCAACAGGAAGTTCCGGAAAACCTGTTCAAAATGAATTGGGTATGCCGGTAAATCTGGACACTCCGATAAAAAACCCGTTTATCATTCCCGGTCTTAAACGGATGAATATCGATAGCCAGCTGAATCCAAGATACACATTCGACAATTTCGTAGAAGGCGAGTGCAACAAACTGGCCAGAAACGCAGGTTTGGCAATCGCCAACAAGCCCGGAGGAACTGCTTTCAATCCATTGATGATTTTTGGTGGTTGCGGCCTTGGAAAAACCCACCTCGCCCATGCCATTGGAAACCTGATTAAGCAAAACCACAAACAAAAAGTGGTGGTATTTGTGAGTGCGGAGAAATTCATCAACCAGTTTATTGATTCAGCCAAGCAGGGAAACAACAACCAGTTTATCAATTTCTACCAATACCTGGATGTACTGATTGTGGATGATGTGCAATTCTTTGCCAAGAAAGAAAGAACACAGGAAATTTTCTTCCAAATCTTCAACCACCTGCACCAAAACGGCAAACAGATATTGCTTACCTGCGATCGTCCGCCCAAAGACCTGAAAAACATGGATGAGCGTTTGCTAAGCCGCTTCAAGTGGGGATTGAGTGCTGATTTATCTACCCCTGATTTTGAAACAAGGGTTGCTATTCTGGAAAACAAAATGTACCAGGACGGTATCAGTTTGCACCGCGATATAGTTGAGTACCTTGCCCACAATATAGACAACAACATTCGCGAACTGGAAGGCGCTTTGATTTCCCTTTTGGCGCAATCTTCCCTCACCCGCAAACAAATAGACCTGAACCTGGCCAAGCAGGTGGTGAAAAACTTTGTAAAGAACAGCACCCGCGAAATCAGCATTGAATATATCCAAAAACTGGTTTGTGATTTCTACAACATCCCTGTGGAGGCTGTGAAATCAAAAACGCGCAAGCGCGAAATTGTTCAGGCACGCCAGATTGCCATGTATTTCACCAAGGACCTTACCAAGGCTTCTTTGAAAAATATTGGCATGTTCTTCGGTGGACGAGATCACAGTACCGTGATCCATGCCTGCCAGACCGTAAATGACCTGATGGAAACCGATAAAAAGTTCCGTCATGATGTTGAGGAAATCGAAAAACGAATCAAAATCAATACCTTTTAATATTAAATCCCGCCGCGGCGGGATTTTTTTATGAAAAACAATTCCATTATCCAATCGTTTCGCGTTGCTTTCAATGGATTGAAATACGCACTCACAAGCCAGCGAAACCTAAAAATTCAGGGCATACTGGCACTCATTGCGATAATCTTGGGAATCACCCTGAAGATAACCCGCATGGAATGGGCCATTGTGCTAACCTGTATTGGACTGGTGATGGGTCTGGAACTGATGAACACAGCTTTGGAAATATTGCTGGATAAAATTCACCCGGAACACGATGACGCCATTGGAAGGGCAAAAGATGTGGCTGCTGCAGCCGTATTACTGACATCTATTTGCAGCGCTCTTGCCGGTATCTATGTTTTTTATGTAAGAATATCAGCCCTTTTTGACTGACACAGAAAGTTCATCCAGCTGTGCGCTGTCCAATGCGGAGGGCGCGTCAATCATCACATCCCTGCCGGAATTGTTTTTAGGGAATGCAATATAATCGCGGATAGAGTCGCTACCACCGAACAAACTGCATAAGCGGTCAAAACCAAAGGCGATACCACCGTGAGGCGGGGCTCCAAATTCGAAGGCATCCATCAGGAAACCAAACTGGGCACGGGCCTGATCCGGGGTAAATCCTAACAATTCGAACATCCGTTCTTGTAAAGCCCTGTCGTGAATACGGATGCTTCCTCCACCAACTTCAACACCGTTTATCACCAAATCATAAGCATTGGCGCGCACAGCGCCGGGGTCGGTATTCATCAACGGCACATCTTCGGGCAAAGGACTGGTGAAAGGATGGTGCATGGCATGCCAGCGACCGCTCTCTTCGTCTTGTTCCAGCAAAGGGAAATCCACCACCCACAAAGGCTTATAGTTAAAAGGATCGCGCAATCCCAGACGGGAGCCCATCTCCAAACGCAGTTCATTCATTTGCTTGCGCACTTTGTGCAAATCGCCAGCCAACACCAATATCAAATCGCCGGGTTTGGCATTGCATGCCTCAGCCCACAGCTTAAGAGCTTCCTGGTCGAAGAACTTATCTACCGAAGATTTCAAACTTCCATCGGCCTCTACACGACAATAAATCAAACCGGTGGCCCCAATTTGCGGACGTTTCATGAAATCGGTAAGTTCATCCAGTTGTTTACGGGTGTAAACTGCAGCTCCGGGCGCACAAATGCCAATAACCGCTTCTGCATTGTCGAACACGCCAAATCCTTTACCCTGGGCTACCTGGTTTAAAGGCACAAAGCGCATATCAAAACGGATATCCGGTTTATCTGATCCATAATAGCACATTGCATCAGCGTAACTCATTCTCGGCACTTCCGGCAAATCCACCCCACGAACGGTGGTGAACAATTGCTTGGTCAGGCCTTCGAATACCTGCAAAATATCCTCCCTTTCAACGAAGCTCATTTCGCAGTCTATCTGCGTAAATTCAGGCTGCCTGTCGGCACGTAAATCCTCGTCGCGAAAACATTTTACTATTTGAAAGTAGCGGTCAAAACCACTCACCATCAGCAGCTGCTTGAAGGTTTGCGGGCTTTGCGGCAATGCGTAAAACTGCCCCGGATTTAACCTGCTTGGCACCACAAAATCGCGGGCGCCTTCGGGTGTGCTTTTAATCAGCACCGGGGTTTCCACCTCAATAAATCCGGCAGTGCTTAGGTGTTGTCTAACCGCCTGGGCCAGGTTGTGCCTAAGCAACATATTGTTTCTAACGGTTTCCCTGCGCAGATCCAGGTAGCGGTATTGCATGCGCAAATCATCGCCGCCGTCGGTATCGTTCTCTATAAGGAAGGGCGGGGTTTTGGCAGAATTTAAGATTGTTAATTCCGTAACAATAATCTCAATTTCGCCGGTAGGCATTTGCAGGTTTTTGCTTTCCCGTTCTGCCACCTTTCCCACTGCCTGAATAACAAATTCACGGCCGATTGCAGCCGCTTTTTTCAGCAATTCCGGGTTGTATCCGTCGTTAAAGGCCAATTGGGTAATCCCATACCTGTCTCGAATATCAATAAAGGCCATTCCTCCCATGGTTCGGATTTTGGCGGCCCATCCGGCCAGGGTAACATCTTTGCCTATATCGGAGCGGGTAAGTTCCCCGCAGGTATGAGATCGGTACATGCCGCAAAATTACACCTTAATGCGAAAAACCGGCAAATGAATGGAAAAGGAAACTTAAAAAATCAGCCTTTAAAATGCTGCCAGCCTTGTGCTTTCATTTCAAACGCCGCGCCCGACTTGCCTATAAGCCTGTATGCGCCTTTGTTTGCCGTAGTATGGCCAATAATGGTAAAATCCGGATGGCTTTTGAGCGTTTCGTAATGTTCCTGTCCAACAGTAAACAGCAATTCATAATCTTCACCACCGTTCAGTGCAACCACCGAAGGATTCAGATCAAACTGCATGGCCCTGTCCATCACTTGTGTATCAATGGGTAATTTTTCATCGTAAACATCAAACCCACAGGCGGAGTGCATTCCAAGGTGGTGTATTTCGCTGGCCAGGCCATCGCTGATGTCAATCATGCTGGTGGGAACGATGTTTAGGCTTGCCAGGGTCTGCACGATATCCAACCGCGCATCCGGGCGAAGTTGTCTTCCCAAAATATACTCGTGTCCTTCCAGGTCAGGCTGCACGTTTGGGTGGTCCATAAACACTTTCTTTTCCCTTTCCAGCATCTGAAGACCCATGTAGGCCGCTCCAAGATCGCCGGTTACCACGAGCAAATCGTGTTCTTTGGCACCGGATCTTTTGGATAGTTTCTCTTTGGCAACCGTTCCATAAACTGTTACTGTTAGGGATAAACCCCTTGGTGAAGACGTGGTATCTCCGCCAACAAGGTCAACCTGATATTTGTCGCAAGCTACGCGTATACCATCATACAATTCTTCCACCGCTTCCAGCGAAAAACGGTTGCTTAGTCCAAGGGAAATCAGGATCTGGGTTGGTGTTCCATTCATGGCGCAAACGTCGCTGACCGCAGTGGCGACGGCTTTGAAGCCAAGGTGTTTCAGCGGGTGAAAAGTAAGGTCAAAGTGAACGCCTTCAAACATTGCATCCACCGTCAGCAAACCATATTCGTTGCCACCATTATCAATTACAGCTGCATCATCGCCAATACCCATAATGGTAGAAGGCTGTTTATTTTCAAAAAATCCAGCGAGGTGGTTGATGAGTCCAAACTCCCCCAACTGGCTTATTTCTGTTCTTTCTTTGTTTTCAAACATAATCTTAATAGGCTATACATACATTTTTGGGCTCGGTAAAGAAACGCATGGCTTCCCAGCCACCTTCCCTGCCAACACCGCTTTGTTTTACACCTCCAAACGGAGTGCGAAGGTCACGCAGCAACCAGCAATTCACCCACACAATTCCCGACTGGATTGCCTCTGCCATGCGGTGCGCACGCTTAAGATCGGTGGTCCAGATTGTGCAAGCCAGTCCATAAGCAGTATCGTTGGCCATACCAAGCACTTCTTCTTCGGTTTCAAACGGCATAATTGTTATCACCGGACCAAAAATCTCTTCCATGTTGGTGCGGCATGATTGGCTAAGGCCTTCAATGATTGTTGGCGCAATAAACCATCCATTTTCAAAACCGGGAGGTTTCACAGCTGTGCCACCGCATAAAACACGACCACCCTCTGCTTTCGCAAGTTCGATATAAGACAACACTTTCTCGAAATGCGGCTTCGAAACGATGGCTCCTACGCGCGTTTTATCATCAGCAGGGTCTCCAACCTGCATTTTAGCCACTTGTTCCAGCAGCATGGCTTTAAAGGCCTCATACATACGGGTATGTATGAATACCCTGGAGCCGCAAAGGCATATTTCTCCCTGGTTCAGGAAGGAAGACCGAACCGTTGTTTTAACGGCCTCCTCTAAATCGGCATCATCAAAAATAATGTTCGGGTTTTTACCACCCAGTTCAAGGCTTAATTTCTTAAACATCGGAGCGGCAACAGATGCAATGTGTTTTCCAGTAGCAGTGCCGCCGGTAAATGAAATGGCTTTAATTTCGGGGTGATCCACAATGGCTTGCCCACAGGATGCGCCCAACCCATGAACCACATTTAATACACCGGCAGGCAAGCCTGCCTCGTTGCAAATGCGACAAAGCAAATAGGCTGTATAGGGTGTAAATTCACTTGGTTTTGCAACAACGCAATTTCCCGCGGCCAATGCCGGAGCTATTTTCCAGCTAAACAAATACAAAGGCAAGTTCCAAGGGCTTATGCAACCCACTATACCTACCGGTTGCCTCAGGGTATAATTGATGGCACGCGTATCTGTTTGGTGGCTTTCTGATGCAAATTGAATGGCTGCGGTGGCATAAAAACGAAAATTCTGGGCCGCGCGCTGCATTTCGGTTTTGGCCAACCATACCGGCTTTCCCTGATCCATGCTTTCGGCTTCGGCAAACTCCGTTAAATTGGCTTCGATGCCTTCGGCGATGGCATTCAGGATGCGAAACCGATCATCCGCAGGCATGGCCTTCCATGCAGGCAATGCTTTTTTTGCAGCCTGCACCGCAAGCGACACATCCGCTTCCCGGCTATCGGGTACCTGTGAAAATACTTCACCGGTAGCGGGGTTAAAACCCTCAAGGTATTGCCCACCCGTTGGTGCACAATAGTTTCCGTCTATATAATTCTGTAAGGTAATTAAGGTCATTTGGTTAACTCCTGACGTTTTATGGTAGCAAAGATTTCGGTTTTTTGTGGTGATGCCCAAAGGTAATTCTCCTGTATAAGGATGTTGTATCCCTTTCCCGGGAGGTAGGCCAGCACCTGATCCCGGTCTACCCAAACGCTACGTTTTTTGGTTTTTATTTCCAGCATCTCCAATTTACCGCTTTTTAGGGTTTTGGTGATTTCCTGAATTTCCACGGTGGTGTCTTTGGCGATAAATCGCTCCATTTTTAGGGTTTGGTTGCTGTCCACCACCGCAAAAAACGCCTGATTATCGTTTGGCAAGGCCGCATTTAGCGCCAAAAAGGCCATCAGTTCCTTGTTCCAGTCCAGGGTATCGGCGGATATGGTGTTCACCTCATCCCCTACGGCTATGTTTTTCACCAGACCGGGTTGGGTTTGATTCATGCGCTTAATCTCTTCGGTAAAGTAGGCTTTGATATCCGGAACTCCGGCCTGCCTTTTTATTTGCTTTTCCGAATTGTTGCCACAGGCCATCAACAGCAGTGTTGCTGCAAAAATAATCCCCCTCAAAACAAGGCCCTCCCTGTCATGGCTTGCGGCTGTGGCAAACCCATCATTTTTAGTATTGTTGGTGCCACATCGGCTAAAATACCATTTTTTATTTCGTGGTGAAGCGATGCACTTACCAGCCAGCAAGGTACCGGATTGGTGCTGTGCGCGGTATTGGGCGTGCCATCTTCATTCACTGCAAAATCGGCATTGCCATGGTCGGCAATGACCAGAAAATGGTAACCCAGTTTCATACCGGCTTCCACCAGTTGTCTTAGGCAATCATCCACCGTTTCGCAGGCTTTTATAATTGCCGGATAAACACCGGTATGCCCTACCATATCCGGATTGGCAAAATTGAGGCACATAAAATCGGGTTGCTTTGTTTGCAAAATATCAATAGCCCTTTGGGTAAGCTCAGGGGCGCTCATTTCGGGCTGTAAATCATACGTAGCAACCTTGGGTGAATTCACCATGAGGCGCTCTTCTCCGGCGAAGGGATTTTCCTGACCTCCGGAGAAAAAGAAGGTTACATGGGGATATTTTTCCGTTTCGGCGGCGCGCAACTGAGTTTTACCTGCGGCGCTAAGCACCTCACCCAGCGTATCAATCAGATTTTGGTTTTGAAACACCACCCCGTTTACCCTGAACGTTTCATCGTATTCGGTGAGGGTGTAGTAATTCAATGCCAGGGCTTTCATGCCTTGTTCAGGAAAATCTGTTTGGGACAGTGCCTGTGTTATTTGTCGGCCGCGGTCTGTTCTGTAATTGAAACACAGCACCGTATCGCCAGGCTTTATTAACCCTTCATTGCCGGGGAGGCAGCGCAGGGGCTCCATAAATTCATCTGTTATTCCAGCCTCATAGTCTTGTGCAATGGCTGAAGGAATATCCGTTACCGGCTTACCAACGCCATTCACCATCAGGTCATAGGCTTTTTTTACGCGCTCCCAGCGCTTGTCGCGATCCATGGCGAAATATCTCCCCACAACAGTGCTGATTGCGCCTCCAAAAGGGGAAACCGCCTCAGACGCGCGTAAAACAAATTCTTTACCGCTTTTGGGATCGGTATCCCTACCATCTAAAAATGCATGGATAAAGGTGCGCTTAACACCTGATTTGGCAGCAAGTTCGCACAATGAAATCAGGTGATTGATGTGTGCATGAACGCCACCATCGCTAAGCAATCCAATCAGGTGCAGGTCTCCGTTTCCAGTGGCTGGCTGTTCGAAAACATGTTTCAGCACCTCGTTTTCGCTGATGCTGCCGTCTTCAAAAGCCTTGTTGATCCGCACCAGCATTTGCCAAACCACACGGCCTGCGCCAATATTCATGTGTCCGACTTCGCTGTTGCCCATCTGCCCTTTGGGCAAACCCACGTGTTCACCATCTGTTCTAAGTTGTGCATGCGGAAAAGTATCCCACAGCATATCGGTGAATGGGGTTTTTGCATTCCACACAGCATCGCTGCCGTTGTGGCGACCTATGCCCCAGCCATCCAAAATAATCAGTGCTGCTTTTTCGGCCATGGTACAAAGGTACATCATAGGCATGGAGGGGGATAACATTTTCTTTCATTTGCCGGCCATTAATTGTAGGTTTGCAGGGTAGATGAAGCGACCCAAAATCAGCACACTTTTTGCAATGGAATTATCAGTGAAACATTTTCTGTTATTCGCATTATTGGTTTTGGGATACCTGGCACCCGGAAAACTTGCAGCACAAGGAAAGGTGCAAGTGGATGTGGACCCTTCTGTTAAAGAAATGGAGGAAAACAGGACCAAACGCAGGAAAGCCAATTCGGACAAGGTTCGCGGCTACCGCATTATGATTGGTTTTTTCGCCGGCAGGGCCGAAGCTGAAAACCTGAAACAACAAGCGAAAGATCCATTTGGAGCAAAATTTGGGGTAAATGTTTTGTATGACGAGCCCAACTTTAAGGTATACGTGGGACAATTCACCAATGCGGATGACGCTGATGCTGCCCTGGTTGAAATTCGCAAGAAATTCCCGTCTGCAACCCGAATTTCGGACATCATCCGCAGGCCGGCGAAATAAGTTAAAATTAATGCACCGCGTTCAATAAATTTGCGCTCCCTGTAGAAACGGCCATGGCAGTAAAACAAGATAGTAAAACCCAGAAAATCAAGGAAGAGGTACGGGAAATTTTTACTGCCTATCTGGGAAAAAACAAGCAACGCAAAACCCCAGAACGGTACGCCATTCTGGATGAAATCTACACCCGAAAAGAACATTTGGATGTAGACACTTTGTATTTGAAAATGAAAAACCGCAATTACCATGTAAGTAGGGCAACCGTATACAACACCCTGGATTTACTGGTTGATTCCGGCCTGGTAAAAAAACACCAATTCGGCGAGAACACTTCCCATTTTGAACAGGCATTTGGGTTTAAACAGCACGACCATCTTATTTGCATAACCTGCAAGAAGGTGGTTGAATTTTGCGACCCGCGCATACAGCAAATCAGCGCCACCATGGGCGGTTTGTTAAAGTTTGAAGTAACCCACCACTCCCTGCACTTATATGCACAGCCACAGATTGCCGACAACGGCGATTGCATGCATTGTGGCCTCAATAACAATAAAAACGAAAATCCGGACCAACATGGTTGATGTAATATTAGGCCTTCAATGGGGCGACGAAGGAAAAGGCAAAATTGCCGATTATTTAACCCCACAGTATGATATTGTTGCCCGTTTTCAGGGAGGCCCAAATGCCGGGCACAGCCTTGAATTTGAGGGCAAGAAATTTGTATTAAACACCATTCCATCCGGTATTTTCCGCAAAGGAATTCTCAACATCATTGGCAACGGCGTAGTGGTAGATCCCATTCGCCTGCAGGCTGAAATTGACCGCATCAAGGACGAGTGCCCGGATTATGCAGACAGGTTGCTGGTTTCTAAAAAAGCCCACCTTATTTTGCCCACCCACCGCATTTTGGGTGCAGCCTCTGAAGCCTATAAAGGTGAAGCCAAAATTGGCA
>CANKVN010000006.1 GCA_947487055.1 Flavobacteriales bacterium | reverse complement strand
GGAGAACATTTTTTCCCATTCTATTGGGGTGTAGATGGTTTTGCTTAGGGTATTGCTTTGGATATCATATCCGGTTCGGCGGCTTAAGTCTTCGATAATTTCGTTGGCCAACTTATCTGCATCTTCCCAGGTAGGCTTTACCCTTCTGTCGGGGACAGGACACAAAATAAAGAGGTTTTCGCAATTATCGGGAGCACACTCCGGATTGCTCTTGCTGGCCACATTCACATAATAATATGGCTTTTCCGGGGCAACAGTACTTCTGAAAATGGTATCGGCATATTGCCTGAAATTATTGCCCAGGAAATAATTGTGATGGGCAATTCCATCCATCTTCCCTTTCACGCCCAGGTAAATGGTGAAAGGAGCCAGTGTCCATTCCATTTTATCGAGCTTTTGCTCCGTAAATTTGGGCCTGTTGAGGAATTGACCACGGAAAGAAGCGGCATCCGCATTGATCACAAAAAGGTCTGCAGTCCACTCTTTTCCATGCTCATCGGTAACAGAAACCATCTTGCCATTGTGTTCCTTCACAGAAACCACTTTGGTATTGCAATGAAGTTTTACTCCTTTTTTCTCCAGCAGGGGCAGCATACCTTCCACAATTTTATACATGCCACCTTTCACGTTCCAGTAGCCATCGTGTTTTAGTTCTGTATAGTTCAGGAGATTATATACAGAAGGCGTATTGAATGGAGTTGCTCCCAGAAAGAAGGCTACCAGCGAGAAAATTATCTTAACGTCTTCGCTTTCGAAATGGCGCTCCAACTCGG
Source organism: Flavobacteriales bacterium (assembly GCA_947487055.1). Classification (GTDB taxonomy): domain Bacteria; phylum Bacteroidota; class Bacteroidia; order NS11-12g; family UBA955; genus RGEC01. Next base: position 43,366 of record CANKVN010000006.1, on the reverse strand, counting down.
CCCAGAATGTGCGAAACATCTTGGGTAAATGTTTTTTAGGAACGGTTGCCATACTCAGAAGAAATGGGAGCATGCCATTGAAATTTTTCTTTATGATCCGGTATTCGGTATCATGAAATATTTCCCCTGCTCTTTTCAGGTATTTCTCTGCTTTTCTTTCGAAATCAGGTTCTATGTCTTTAAACTCAAGGGCCAGTTTTTCGAGGTCTTTGAAAATGCGGTATACTTTGTCACGCCCTTCTATGTTTACCGTGTAAAGCGGATTCAATTCATTCAGCTCAAAAGGTATTGGTTCCCCAATGCTGTCAAACAATTCGCGAAACTCATAGCTCATGCTGAAGAAGGATGGACCAATATCAAAGGTAAAACCATCTTTTTTCAACAAGTTCAGGCGGCCTCCCGGACGTTCGTACTGCTCCAGTATTTCTACTTCGTAACCTTGATGAGCCAGACGCAAGGCGGTGCTCAATCCCCCAAGACCTGCACCGGTTATGATTACTTTTTTAGCCACGGAATCTCCTGACATATTTGGGTAGAACGAATAAAAATCCGAAAGCTTCTGCGCCTTCTTTGGTGTGCACTGCATGGTGCAAATGGTGTGTTAGGCGCATGGCTCTGAAATAAGGTATTTTGGTTTTTTTAAGCCATTTTACGCGCTGATGAACAAAAACATCGTGCACTAAGAAATAAGCCAATCCGTATAAGGCTATGCCTAATCCGGCAGAGAAACGCCAGTCCATCTCATGGCTGCCGAGTACAATAAAAATCATCGAAGGCAAGGCAAACACAAAACCATACAAATCGTTAAGTTCGAGCTTGCCTTTTCGCGGCTCGTGGTGGCTTTTGTGCCATATCCAGCCGAATCCATGCATGATGTATTTGTGGGTAAACCATGCTACTCCTTCCATCAATGCAAAGAAAAAAAACGTGTTAAACAGGTGGGATGTAAGGCTCATCATTTAGTAAACAATCAATCGCAGAAAGAGTTTGTTGTACAATTTAACTATTTTTTTTCGACATTTCCTAATAAACACGGCAACTTTCGTGATTTAGATGACATTCGTCATGTCCTTTTTCCTAAAACAACAGACGTTGATAACTCCTGTATATTAGCGACCGGGGTGATGATTAAATTGCACGCCATGTTGCAGCGGCAGGTTTCCCTCAGGTCATTGAATACCTTTGGTTTTGACATTTCGGCTATGTTATTTGCAGAGATTGCAGAAATTGAACAGCTGAACAGTATTTGGAAAACCAATTTACTTACCCAGAGCAGCCCGCTAATTTTGGGGGGTGGCAGCAATATTGTATTTACCGGCGATTATCCAGGTCTAATATTGAGAAATTGCTTTTCAGGCATAAACATTTCACACCAAACAGCAGAGCATGTTTACCTTACCTGCGGTGGCGGTGAACCCTGGCATACTGTGGTGATGCATGCCGTACAACACAACTGGGGAGGCCTGGAAAACATGAGCCTCATTCCCGGAACAATGGGTGCTGCTCCGATACAAAACATTGGTGCCTATGGCGCTGAACTTAAAGATGTATTTGAATCCCTGCGGGCATTTGATATGCTAGCAGGCAAGATGATAAGCATGCATGCGAAGGATTGCCGCTTCGGCTATCGCGACAGCATATTCAAACAGGAAGGTAAAGGGCGTTATTTCATCACAGAAGTAACCCTCAGGCTGAGCAAAAACCCTGTTGTAAACGTAAAATATGGCGACATTGCCACCACACTGGACAACTGGAAAATAAACAAACCAGGCATAGCCGACGTTAGCCGTGCTGTAATACACATTCGCCAAAGCAAACTACCGGACCCTTCGGTATTGGGCAATTGCGGCAGTTTTTTCAAAAATCCGGTTATTTCGGCAACGCAGGCAGCGGCTATAACGAAGCAATTTCCGGATGCCAAATGTTTTGAACAACCCGATGGCGGCGTTAAAATTGCCGCGGGCTGGCTCATTGAAAAAGGCGGATGGAAAGGATTCAGGCGCGGCGATGCAGGCGTTCACGAAAAGCAGGCCCTGGTTTTGGTGAATTATGGCAATGCTACGGGCAAGGATATTATCAGTCTGGCCCGGGAAATTGTGGAAGACATCCGCATTAAATTTGGTATTGAACTGGAAATGGAAGTCAACAGCCGCTGATTGTTCGTCATTTTTTCGTAATTTGCATGTCAAATCATGTTGAAATTTCGGCTTGCTTTAATCTTGGTTTTGGCCTTCAATGGCTTAAATGGACAAAACTTCCAGATCATTCGGGATCACAAAACCCCGCTGATGCACGTATTCAATCCGCAAACGGCCACCGACGACTGGTTGCAGGTTTCGGAGCAGCATCCCGAAATGCCCTTACCTTCGGGCGTTGATGATGGTTTACGAAAGAGAATTGACGCAAAACGAAGCGCCTTTAACCAAAAGAATATGGCAAGACGGGGCAATTACTCCGGAAAGCCTGTAAATCCCGAACAGATTGCTCCTGAAGACGTAAACGGATGGGATGGAACCTTCGGATCGGGGACCCCAAACGACAACCACATTGCGGTAAGCAACAATGGAACGGTCATCAGTGTATTGAACACCGTTATCCGGGTTTACGATGAAAATGGAAATTTCAAAAACCGATGGGGATTGATACAATTTGCCAACGTCAACAAAAAAATAGACGCTTTTCCCGTCATGGACCGTGTTTTTGACCCCAGGGTAATGTATGACCCCATTGCAGACCGCTTTATCTTGCTTTACATGCATGGCACCACAGACAAAAACAGTTTTATTGTGGTTGCATTCAGCCAAACCAACGACCCATCGCAATCCTGGAATGTATACAAAATCCCCGGAAAGCCAACCAAAGATTCCATTTGGAGCGATTATCCCATTGTATCGCACAACAGCAGCGATTTGTTTTTCACTGTTAATTTAATCGGCGTAGGTGCCTCCTGGGAAGAAGGATTTACCGAAGCCATTATCTGGCAAATCAACAAAGAAGATGGCTACAAGGGCGATACACTGCATAAAAATCACTATTCAAACATAAAATACCAGGGCAAATCCCTTCGAAGCATTTGTGCCATACAAAATGGTCCCAGGCCTGAAGGAACAGACAATTACTTTATCAGCGTGAAACCCATAGACGAGGTGAATGATACGGTATTTCTGCTTCATGTTACCAACACCCAGCGCAGCGGCAAGGCGGATTTAACCATGAAAACCATGGTATCGCCCATGAAATATGGATTTCCGCCAAGTGCGCTTCAGCCCGACACCTCCTACAAATTGCGCACCAATGATGCCCGTGTGCTCAGCGCAATCAGGTTGGGCAATTCTGTTCAATACCTGCAAAACTGCATGAATTTCAAGACCATGCAGGCTCACCTGACGCACAACACCATCCATCAAATTTCGGCAGAACCACACATTGAGGCCAATATGATTACCGATGATTCCTTGGACATGGGCTATCCAGCCATTGCCTCGGCCGGTAAAACAGCAGACGATCCCAGTGCAGTAATTACCTTTGTTTATAGCAGTCCCTGGCATTATCCGGGTACGGCTGCCATATACAGAAACCGTTTGGGCGAATACAGTTCTATCGTTAAAATGGTTAAGGGCAAAAGCTTGATTAATTACAGCTACATTCCAAAAGGAGAGCAACGCTGGGGTGATTATGAAGGCATTCAGGCAAAATACAACGAACCGGGTGTTTTCTATGCTGTGGGTTCCTATGGCATCAACAGTAACATGAACGCCTGGATTTCAAGGATTAAATTAACCGATAACCTTCTGGCTGCTCCCATAGCCGATATCAGGGTATTTCCCGTTCCGAGCCAAAACGATGTATTCATTGAACTAAAAGTAGAAACTGCCGGGGTATACCAGGCCAGCCTTACCAACATGCTGGGGCAGTCTTTGAAAACCAACAAGCAAATAACTTTGGGTACCGGTATTCACAAACTGCGTATCGATGGAATCGGCCTCGCAGCCGGAACTTACATTATTCAAATACAAAAAGACGGAAAGCCGTTCTACCATCAAAAAATATTGTTACAGTGAGTGAGCCAAGACCTGCAGGAGAAGTTTTACTGATCAATAAGCCTTACGGATGGACATCCTTTCAGGCCGTTAAAAAAATAAAATGGGTTACCCGTGCCAAGCGCGTTGGACATGCCGGGACACTGGATCCACTGGCTACTGGGCTCTTGGTTATTTGCACAGAAGGCAGTACCCGCAAAATCAACGATATACAGCTCCAGGAAAAGGAATACACAGGAACCATCACTTTGGGCTTTACCACCCCGAGTTATGACCTTGAAACAGAAGCCAACGCTCATTTCCCCTATGACCATTTGGCTGAAGAAACCATCCTTTCTGCTACAACCGCTTTTACCGGAGAAATCGAACAACAACCCCCGCTGTTCTCGGCAATAAAAGTTGATGGCAAAAGGGCCTACAAATTGGCCAGAGAAGGTTCTACTGCAGTATTAAACACCAGAAAAGTTTTAATCAAAGAATTTCAAATTACTGGCATTTCCTTACCCGATATCCATTTCAGGGTGGTTTGCAGCAAAGGCACCTACATCCGCTCGCTGGCTTATGATTTCGCCAAAGCCCTGGGCAGTGGCGGTCACCTTTCAGCATTGTGCAGAACCCGCATTGGCGATTACCGCATTGAAAATGCATCGACTCCTCAAGCATATGAGCAAATCAAAAAAAACATGCTGAGTAATGATATTTCAAGTGGTGAAATTGCCGAAAGTTAAAATTTGGGACGATATTTGCTATACTACAAATGATGTGTAAAAACCTATTCCGAACCCAATGGTACCTAATCGCTGCCACCATATTTCTGGTACTGGGCTCTTGCAACAATGCCACAGCAGGCAATTCCCGTGAGAAAGTTCAGCAGTGGCTAAGCAAACTTCTTACACAGCAGGAAGGAACCCTGGAAAAGGTAAACGATGGCTTCACCATCAATGGCAATATTAAAAATAAGCCAAACAGTTTGGTTGTTTTGCTGGAAGTTACTCCAGCCGGCCTGCAACTGATAGACAGCGCAAGAACCAACAGCAAAGGTGATTTCACCATCAAAGGAAACGCCAAAGAAAGCATTATTTGCCAACTTCAATGGGACGAAAGCAGCCTGATTTATATGGTTGTTGACAATAAGACCCAAGCCAATGTAGAGGTAGGCGGCAGCGGATTTGACGTAAGCTACGCCCTATCCGGAAAAGGCATAGATGCAAGTTCAGAACTCAAGCAACTCATCGATCTTAATGTTTCCTACATCATCAAGATGCAGAATATAGAGAGCCGGGCTAAGAATTTACCCAATTCTCCAGAGAACTATGCCATTGGTGCCCAACTACAAAAAGACTATTACATGCTGCTCGCAGAGCGTAAAACGGCAATCAGCAACCTGGTGATGTCCTTTAAAAAATCACCTGTACCTTATTTTGTTTTGGCCAGCCAAATGCTGGAAGAAATTGATTTCCCATTGCTTGAGCATGCCTATCAGTCGTTGAAGGCCTACTCTCCTGCCGGTAAGTACATGGCAGACATGACCTCACGTTATGAAAGGGAAAAATTACTGGCAATCGGTGCTGTAGCACCAGACATCAAATTAAAGCAACCGGATGGTACAGAACTGGCCTTGAGCAGTTTGCGCGGAAAGGTTGTGCTAATAGACTTCTGGGCATCTTGGTGCGGCCCCTGCAGAAAGGAAAATCCCTTCAACCTCAAAATGTACAAAGATTTTAAAGACAGAGGTTTTGAGATATACGGGGTATCCCTGGATAGTGACGGCGGCCGATGGAAAAGCGCCATTGCATCTGATTCACTCACATGGAAACACGTAAGCGATTTGGGAGGTTGGCAGAGCGCACCCGCCAAATTGTATCAGGTTTCCAGCATCCCAAGCACTTTTCTGTTGGATAAAAACGGCAAAATCATTGCCAAAGGGCTTCGTGGGGAAAACCTATATGCCAAGTTGGAAGAGATTCTGCGATAAACAGCAAACCATCACCCGAAAGCTATTAATAATAACTTAATAATAAGGTTAACCCGGATTAATAATTCCGTCATTCTTTTGTAAGGTGATGGTAAAAAATATGCCTAAGATTCTGGTTGTAGACGACGAGCTGGATATTCTGGAAATTATCAGACATGCGCTGAATAAGGAAGGATTTGAAGTTCATGTTGCCGCCAATGGCTTTCAGGCATTGGAACAAACCCGCAATGTAAAGCCCGACCTCATCCTCATGGATGTAATGATGCCGGTGATGGATGGCATGGAAGCTTGCAGACAGCTGAAAGAAGACAGCGATACCAAGAATATTCCCATTGTGTTTTTAACGGCCCGCAGCGAAGAATTTGCAGAACTTGCCGGATTTGAAGCAGGCGCCGATGATTATATATCAAAACCCATCAGGCCTCGCGTGCTTATGTCTCGCTTAAAAGCCATTTTAAGGCGGCGTAATGCCATCCAAAGTACACCGCATGAATCAATAGACTTCGGTGACTTGAAAATAGACAGGGAGCGTTTTGTAGTGGAATTTAAAGGAAAGACTTTGCAGTTCCCCCGTAAAGAATTCGAACTTTTGTCGTTTCTGGCCAGCCGTCCTGGAAGGGTTTTCAGCAGGGATGAGATACTGGAAAACGTTTGGGGCAACGAAGTGCTTGTGGTGGACAGAACCATTGATGTGCATGTGCGCAAAATCAGGGAAAAACTGGACGAAGGCTTTATCTACACTGTAAAAGGGGTAGGCTACAAGTTTGAACCTGCTTAATGGCTAAGCGCAGCAAGCATGCCGGAAGCTTTGTGCATGCATTCTGCCAATTCCTCTTCCCCATTGCTGTCGTAGGTTATTGCACCTCCAACGTGGTAATATAATTTTTCGCTGCCGGCATCGTACTGCATGGTGCGTATCACCACATTTAAGTCGAAAGCTCCTTTATCCAGGTATCCCACGCTTCCGGAGTACCATCCGCGGCTAAAATCTTCGAACCGCTGAATATCTTTCATCACCTGAATTTTCGGAGCACCGGTCATGCTGCCCATTGGAAATGTTGCTTTCAGGATATCCTGAATTCCGGTATCGGAGGATAAATTACCGGTAACGGTGCTTATCATTTGGTGTACGTGGCTGTAGGAATAAATACCGCACAACTCTGACACATCTACAGAACCCGGTTTGCACACCCGGCTTAGGTCGTTGCGCATCAAATCCACAATCATGATATTTTCTGCACGGTCTTTTTCGCTGTTAAAGAGCGCTTCTTTAATTGCATTGTCTTCTTCCGGATTGGAAAGGCGCTTTCTGGTTCCTTTAATCGGCTGCGCAATGAGTTTATCTCCTCTCCTGGCAAGGAAACGCTCCGGGCTTGCACACAACAAATAGTGGTCATGAAATTTAAAAAACGCTGCAAATGGAGCCGGTGCCTGGTTGTTGAGCCGGTAAAAAAGATCATAAGGATCAACAGTTGCATCAGCCTGAAACTGCAGGCAATAATTCATTTCATAAAAATCACCGCGCCTGATGCAATCCCGTATTGCGTCCACGTTGGCGAGGTAGGTTTCCCGAGATGTTGAGGCAGCAAATGCAATTTGTGGCATTGGCTCCTGTGAAACCTTAAGGGGCGATGGCAAATCAAAGTTTATTTCAGGATTGGCAGATCCCCTATGCCACTTAAATGTATTGATTGGTTCAAAGAAATATACATCCGGTAAATTCAAAGCCTTGGGAAGCGGTGAGTGCAGGTTTTCGAAACTATTTTTCAAATCATAGCTGCAAAAACCCATGCAAAATTGGTTTTCGGGCAAATTAGCCAATGTTTCATATTGCTCTTTTGCACCAAAGCCGGCAAGCACTTCATATTGCCCATGTTTATCCTCAAAACCATTGGACAATAAAACACATCCAACATCATGCTGTTGTGCCTCTGCGAGCAAGCTGCGCAGCAATATTTCCTTATTTGTCCAATCCTGATTCATGAAAATACGTATAGACGGTGGCCGCCTTGCTTTGGCCAATGGTGGCGGTTAATTCATCCAATGTTGCTTTGCGCACCTTGCTCACCGACTTAAATTGGGTAAGGAGCAAACGGGATGTTTCCGGTCCTATCCCAGAAATTTCATCCAGTTCCGTCTTTAAGGTTCCCTTATCGCGGCGTTTTCGGTGGTGTGTTATTCCAAAGCGGTGTGCTTCGTCCCGCATTTGCTGAATAACTTTCAGGGTTTCTGATTTTTTATCCAAATACAAAGGCAGCGGATCTTCCGGATAATAAATTTCCTCCAGCCTTTTGGCGATGCCGATTACGGCCATTTTACCGTAGATATTTATATTTTTAAGTGCCTCAACCACCGCGCTCAACTGACCTTTTCCTCCATCAATCACGATTAGCTGTGGCAATGTTTTGCCTTCCTCGGCCATGCGCTGGTAGCGGCGGGTAACCACTTCCTGCATGGTTGCAAAGTCGTTTGGACCAATAACTGTTTTAACATTGAAATGCCGGTATTCTGATTTTGCCGGTTTGCCATCTTTAAAAACCACACATGCAGAGACCGGAAATGCGCCTTGAAAATTACTGTTATCAAAACATTCCATGTGCCTTGGCTGGGCTGTCAAGTGCAAATCTGCGCGCATTTGTTCCATTAGCCTGTCGACGCGTACTTCCGGATTCAGTTTTTCGTACTGGTTGAGTTTTTCCTGCCGGAAAAGCATGGCGTTTTTTATGCTTAAATCCAGCAGCTTTTTTTTATCGCCAACTTTTGGCACCACCCAGTTGATGGATGCATCTTCCAGTTCAGGATCGAAGGGTAAAATCAAATCCGCAAGCGCTTCATCGGCATATATGCTCTGCATTTCACCGATAGCCTGCTGCAATATTTCCTTGTCGGATTCTGCAAGCTTCTTTTTCACTTCCAGGTTATGGGTTCTGATAACCATGCCGTCTGCAACCCACAAATGGTTTACAAAAGCATATTTATCGGTGCTGCAAATACTGAAAACGGCCACATTTCCTGAAAGGCTGGTCACCACGGTACTTTTATGCCTGTATTTTTCCAGCGCATCCAGTTTTTCCTTGTAAACATGGGCTTCCTCAAACTTCAATGAAGCAGCGGCATCCTGCATTTGGGCCTTCAACTCCTTTTTCACCTCTGCCAGGTTGCCTTTCAGCAGGTTTCGTATACAGCCAATACTATGGTTGTAATCCTCTTCAGACTGTTTCCCTTCGCAAGGTCCCAGGCAATTACCGATTTGGTATTCCAGGCAAATGGAAAACTTTCCTTCGGCTATTTTTTCCGGCGTGAGCAATAGGTTGCAATTGCGGGTTGGGTATAAACGGCGAACCAGTTCCAGCACCATGTGCATGATTTTCGGGGATGCATAGGGCCCAAAATAATCGGAACCATCTTTCACCGGATTTCTTGTGGGGAAAACCTTTGGAAACCGCTCGCGTGTGATGCGTATGTAAGGATAACTCTTGTCGTCCTTGAGGTTGATGTTGTATTTGGGCTGAAACTCTTTAATGAGGCTGTTTTCCAGAAGAAGGGCATCCCATTCCGTTTCAACCACCGTAAAATCAATTGTAGCGATTTTTTTAACCAGCACGGTGGTCTTATAGCTTTCGTGGTTCTGTTTGGAGAAATAGCTGTTTACCCGCTTTTTTAAATTTCGGGCCTTTCCTACATAAATAATCGTGCCATCAGCATCGAAATATTTATACACCCCGGGTTTTTCCGGCAAGGTGCGCAGGCGTTGCTTAATTTCTGCTGATACCATGTTTGGGGTTATACCAGATCAATCCGCGTGGCATTGATGGCTTTGCCGTAAAATGCAGAAGCCTGGGATTCAAATGCGGCCACATGATCGGTTGTTGCAAAAATCCTGCTTGCGTTTGCCGACAACCTGTTCTTCATTTCGGGATGGCGGGCTAAATAATCCATTAAGCTGTCTGCCACAATTTTCCCCTGGTCAAAAACCCGGATACCTTCCGGTATGTATTTTCTTATTTTATCCAGCAACAGCGGGTAATGCGTGCATGCCAGGAATAGTGTATCGATATCGGGATCTTTCTGCAATAAATTTTCAATATGCTGCTGCACAAAATAGTCGGCACCCGGTTTATTATACTCATTGTTCTCCACCAGTGGCACCCACATGGGGCAGGCTTCCTGGGTTACCTTCACCGACGGGAAAAACTTATTAATTTCCAGCATATACGAATGTGAGGAAATGGTACCGGTGGTACCCAAAATCCCAACATGCTGCGATTGGGTAAGATTTCCAGCCACTTCGGCTGTTGGCCTGATAACGCCCAAAACCCTGCGGTAGGGTTCCATCCCCGGAAGGTCTTTCTGCTGAATATTTCTCAATGCTTTAGCGGAAGCAGTATTGCAAGCCAGAATCACCAAAGGACAACCTTGTTCAAAAAGCCATTTTACGGCTTCCAGGGTATATTGATAAACCGTATCAAACGATCTTGAGCCGTAAGGTGCCCGCGCATTGTCGCCAAGGTAGAGGTAATCGTAGTTCGGCAGCGAGCTTTCCAGTTCTTTCAAAATGGTTAGGCCGCCATAGCCGGAATCAAAAACCCCTATTGGTGCGTTTACCTGCTCCATACCGCAAAACAAACTTCAAGGCCCCGAATAAAAAAGTCCCAAATGCGATTTGGGACTTTTTTATTCCAGCCTAACGGTGATTATTATTTGGTTCCGGCAGGTTTAGTAGTTGCAGGCGCTTTGGCCAGCATGTATTTAACTACCTGGGCGGTGATATCATCCGCATCGTTGAGGTTATACAAAACCATGCCATTGGTGTTGTTCAAAACGAGTGTGTACCCTTTTGTTTTACCCACTTCACCGGCAGATTTCTTGATTAAATCATACACAGGCTGCATTTTTTCCTTTTCTTTCTCCATCAATTGTTTCTGGGCATCCTGTTCGGTGCGCTGGTATTCTTCTACCAGGTTTTGGTAGCGCTTTGCCAACAGTTCTTTTCTAACCTGAGATGCAGTAGCATCAGCATTGATGGCCTCATAAGCAGATTTTGCCTTTTCTATTTCTCCACCCAAATCATTTAAATCCTGTTGCAGTTTTCCAGCATATTTATACAATTGACCGCGCACACTGTCGGTCTCTGGCAAGGTATCCAATACGGTTTGCATGTTTAAATAAGCAATTTTCTGGGCTTTCAAGGAGCCAAAAGACAGTAATGCTACTGCCAAAGTAATCATGAATCTTTTCATATATGTTTTTGTTATTTTCCTGAATTGGTGGGTGTGGTTCCGGGTGCTTCGGTTGGTATGCCCAACTCTTCCATCACCTCAAAGGTTTTATCGTATTTGGCATTGGCATACATCATCAATGCCCCGCCCGCTTTGTCGAATATAAAATCCAGTCCTTCCTTCTTGGCCACTTTTTGAACTGCGTCATAAACCTTATCCTGAACAGGTTTGATGTATTCTTCCCGTTTTTTGAACAGCTCTCCGGTTTGTCCGAATTTATCTTCCCTGAATTTAAACAGATCTTTTTCCTTGGTTACAATGGCCTCTTCCCTGTTGCGCTTTTGGTCGGCGGTAAGCAGTACTTCTTCTGCTTTATAATCCTTGTACATTTGATCGAGCCTCAATTGCATATCAGACGCTTCCTGTTGCCATTTGGCAGCCATATCATCCAATTGCTTTTGCGCTGATTTGTATTCAGGCATTTTGCCCAAAATCAAGTCGCTATCAATAAATCCGGTCTTCTGGGCTGATAAAGGCAATGCTACCACTGCCACCATAGCCAACATCCATTGTTTCATCATATTCTTTTACAATTATTCCAAACCTTGTGCCAAAGGTACAGCGCCTGCGAAAATAATTAGAAATGTCTGTGATATCAGTGTTTTAATATTAATTCTTCGGTTTCCAGCAATTCACTTTTTTGGCGCTTCCTGTCAGAAAGAACCACTTGCAGTTTAACAGTATCGGGTTTTAGCCCATAAGGTTCAGCCAATATGTTAATGCTTAAATTCCCTTCTATCCATTTTGCGCGGCCTGTAGGCGTTATTCGGGGAATACGCTCATGGAAATTCAGGGTGTCCGGCGGATTCGACAGCGGATTAAACGGTTTCACCCACTTCCCGTTTTTCTTTTCCAACATCCATATTTTAAGGTTGTAAAACTCCTGACCCCCATATTGGAAAGGTGATGCCGTATCGCCGGGATCCAGGCCTATATCCCCATCACCATCGTGGTAATAGAGCTCCAACAGGATGAAACTATCCTTGTCAAAACCATTATTGTACACATAAGCACCCTTAAGTTGCAAGAAAGGTACCGAAGAGAACTTATTTTTGTCGGGCTGACAAGAAAACAGCATCAAGCCTGCAATGAGGGAGCTATATAATCGGATTTTTAGCACAGACAATGTCAAATTTAATGCATTGGCATTGGAAATACTTCGTTTTCAGCGTCAAAATAATGTCGTTTTTGCCGATTGGTTAAAAATAAATGATTGTGACACATCCGAAAACCTGGCTGACATCCCATTTCTACCCATCCATTTTTTCAAATCCCACCGGGTGGCATCATTTCCGGAATCCGCCGCATTGATTTTTGAAAGCAGCAGCACAGGCGGCCAGGGCACATCCAAACACCATGTTTTTGCACCTTATGGCTATGAGCAATCTTTTCAACTTGGTTTTGAACATATATTTGGCAAAGCCTCCAATTACTGCTGGCTTTGCTTATTGCCGGGCTATCTGGAAAGGGAAAACAGCAGCTTGGTGTATATGGCCAATAAATTCATACAGCAAGGCCAGCCGGGCAGTGGCTTTTACCTGAATGAGCATGAAATTCTGCTGCAACAACTGGCGGAGAATGAAAAACACAAGGTACCAACAATTCTGCTGGGCGTAACTTTTGCAATAAACGAACTTTCGCGCTGCGCGCACATCCCTGCTCTCAACCATACCATCATCATGGAAACAGGCGGTATGAAGGGCCGTGGACCTGAGCTCACCCGGGAAGAACTTCATCGGCAGTGGTGCAGGGCTTTTGGCGTAGAAACCATCCATAGTGAATATGGTATGACAGAACTGCTTAGCCAGGCATACAGCAAGGGGAATGGCCGGTTTCAGTGCCCTCCCTGGATGAAAGTGATGATTTCTGATGTAACCGATCCGGGTTGCTGGCTGCCCGCCGGGAAAACAGGTAAAATATGCGTTATAGACCTTGCCAATATTGAATCCTGCAGCTTTATTGCCACCGAAGATTTGGGCAAAGTGCACGAAGACGGCAGTTTTGAGGTTCTGGGCCGGCAGGACCACAGTGAAACCCGCGGATGTAATTTGCTGGTAGCAGGAAATTAATCCAGGCCTTCTTCGGGAAGGTCTATCACCGTTTCTTTCAGTTCCTCCTTGGGATTCAGGTCTTTCTCAAACGTGAGGATAAGGGCAGGCAACAGGAACAAATTCGCAACCAAACCGGTAAATAAAGTTACTGCAGTTAACCAGCCCAGGGCTTGTGTTCCTTCAAAGCGGCTAAACATAAAAATCATGTAACCGGCAAACAGCGCCACCATGGTGTAAATCATGCTGAGTCCCACTTCCATGATGGTATGGCTTAGGGCTTCCCGCAATGTTTTGGTTCCATGCAGCAATTCTCGCCGGAAGGTGCTCATGAAATGCGTAGTGGCATCTATCGTAATGCCGAACGCAATACTGAAAACCAGGATGGTACTGGGCTTGAGTGGTATATTGAGGTATCCCATCAATCCGGCGGTAATGACCAGTGGCAGCACATTGGGAATCACCGAAATGATGATCATCTTGAAGCTCGGAAAAAGCAAACCCATCGTGAGGCTGATAATCAGCAAACTCCAGAGCGTACTGCTGATAAGGCTATCATACAGATAACGGTTGCCCTGAAGGAATATGGCAGAAGTACCTGTAATTCTAACTTCATATTGTTCATCGGGAAAAATCTTGGCAGCTATGTTTTTTACCTGAGCGGTAACGCTGTCCATGCGTATTGAACCCACATCGGCCATCTGATAACTGATGCGCAATCGGGTGTAGGTGGTATCCACCATACCACTTAGCAGGTTCTTTTTGCCTGGCGTGGGAGGAGGCATGTGGGCCGAAATTTCTCCAAGATCGGTGGCTTTGGGAATCCTGTATTGCCGCACATCCCCTTGGTTGTAGGCCTGGTTCGCGAAGGAAACCATTTCCACCAGACTCATGGGCTTGCTAAATTCATCAAAGCGCTTCAGTGATTTTTGCAGGCTATTGGCTTTATTCAAAACCTCTGCAGAGTTTGCACCGCCTTCATCGTGGCAGGTGATGAGTATTTCGAAAGGCATTACACCGCGGAAATTTTGCTGAAAAAACTTCAGGTCACGGTAAATCTTGCTTGATTTGGGCACATCATCCAGAATGAAAGCCAGAGGCTTTAACCGTATGATAAAAATGCTGCTGACAACCGTAATGGCAATGCACCAAAAGTAAATGGTCCTTTTGCGGTTGAATGCATTAAACCGAACCCAATTCAAGAAATTATTGACATTCTTATTGTCCAGGTGTGCAGTTTGCTTATCCGTTGGCGGAGGCAAGTAGCTGTAGAGCACCGGTATCCCAATAATATTGATAAAGAAAATAATATTGATGGTGATAAATGCAACCACACCAAACTGTTCCAGCATCATGGTTTTGGTGAAATAGAAGGTACCAAAACCTACCGCCGTGGTAAAGTTAATGAGGAAGGTAGCCACACCAATCCGGGAGATTATACGGGTTAAGGCCAGGGCTTTGTTTTTGTGCCTGCGGTACTCTTCGTGGTACTTGTTGATCAGGTAAATGGTATTTTGAACACCAATCACCACCAATAATGGAGGCAAGGTGCCGGTAAGCATGGTGAGCTTGTAGCCCATCAGACCGGTCACAGAAAGCATCGTTACCACACCAATTGCAATAAAAAACAGGGAAATGGCCAATGTGCTTATGCTTCGGAAAAACCCGAGTATGAGCAAAGCGGTCACCGCAAACGCGATGATGGTAAACAGCACAATTTCGCTCTTTACTTTGGTGGCAAACTCTGTGCGGATAAATGGCAAACCGCTGTAGCGCATTTCTATGCCGTGTTTTTTGCCAAATGCTTCGCAGCGCTTCTCAATGTTCTGGATAACAGTGATTCTGCCTTTGCTGTTCAGGGTGCTATCGTTGAGGGATATCACCATCAGTGCCACTTTGGCGGTATCGTTGTAGAGCAGGCCTTCATAGAATTTGAGGGACTTAAAAGATTCCGCAATGCTGTCTACCTCGGATTGACTTTGGGGCATTTTGCTCACCACCGGCTGAACCATGTAAAGGTCTGTGGCGGAATCGATTACCAGGTTGTATACTTTGGCCGGAGAAAGCAAGTCAATCACGCCATGCTGTTGTTGTATTTCATTGCATAGCTTGTAAAAATCCTGGTAGAAGGACAGCTTGAAAATATCCTTGTGTTGAAAACCAATGACTACCTTATTGCCATCTTCCCCGAATGTTTTTTTGAATGCGACATAGGCCTTATACTCGGGATCGTCCTGTGGGACAAGCTTTTGCATATCATAGGCCATTTCGGCCTTGGTGGCGTACCATCCGGCGGCTCCGGCAAATAACAGAATTAAAACAACAAAAACAGTTCTGTTTTTAAGGATATAGGTTGCTATACGATCCCACATAAAGGTGCAAAAATAGGATTGTTCGGGGGATAATTGGGAAAAACAACCGAAGCAATTCCCATAAAAACAAAAAAAGCCGCCATCTCAGGCGGCTTTTTCATATTGTGTTGAATTACTCTGCCACAACCTCTACGGTAACCGCAGCGGTGATATCTTTGAACAGGTTGATATCTGCAGTGTAGGTTCCCAGGTTTTTGATGTCATCAACCGCAATTTTACGGCGATCTACTTCATAACCCTGGTCTTTCAATGCATTGGCAATTTGGAGACCTGTAACCGAACCGAAAATCTTTCCGGAAGCACCGGCTTTGGTTTTCACGATTACAGTAGCACCATTTAGTTTAGCAGCAATTTGCTCGGCATCTTTGCGAAGTTTGTCAACCTTGAATGCACGCTGGCGAATGTCTTCTGCCAACATTTTCAAGGCACCTTCGGTAGCCAGCTTGCCCATTCCTTTAGGAATGAGGTAATTGCGGCCATATCCATCTTTAACCGCAACCACATCATCTTTGTGGCCGAGGTTTTTAACGTCTTGTGTAAGGATGATTTTCATGATGTTGTTTCTCCTTCAATTATTTTAGACCATCTGCTACGAACGGCAGCAAGGACAAGTGGCGTGCACGTTTGATAGCGGATGAAATTTTGCGTTGAAACTTCAAAGAAGTACCGGTGATTCTGCGTGGTAAAATCTTACCTTGCTCGTTCACGAACTTCAATAAAAAATCTTTGTCTTTGTAGTCGACGTGGCGAATACCGTGCTTTTTAAAGCGGCAGTATTTTTTCTTCTGCAACACCTGAGGTGTTTGATTGAAGATAAAGTTTACCTCTTTGCTCATGGTTTAACCTCCTCTACTACTGCTGCTTTGGGAGCGTTGAACTCGCCGCGGCGTTTTCTCTCGTTGAAATTAACAGCCCATTTGTCCAGCTTAATGGTGAGGTAACGCATAACACGTTCGTCACGGCGGAAAGCCAGTTCAAATGTTTTGATGAATTCAGGACTTGCGTTGAATTCAAAAAGGTGATAAAATCCAGTGCCTTTTTTGTCGATGGGATAGGCTAATTTGGTCAGGCCCCAGTTTTCTTCGTGGACCATCTCCCCACCGTTACCTGTGATCAACTCTCTGTAGCCTTTAACAGCGTCTTTCATCTGTTGTTCAGAGAGCACGGGTGTTAAAATGATCACGGTTTCATACTGATTGTGGTTCATTGTAAAAGTGCTTTTTTAGGGGGTGCAAAATTATACGAAAACCCTCACATTTCCTATTATGAAGGCAAAAATGTATTCAAGGAACAGGATCATAACCGCTTCCACCCCATGGATGACAGCGGCCAATTCGTTTGGCAGTAAGCTTTAATCCCTTAATAAAACCATGTTTTTTAAACGCCTGAACCCCGTATTCGCTGCAAGAAGGCTCGTAGCGACAACTTTTTGGAAACAGCGGACTCAGGGCATACTGGTAGAAACGAATGAGCAAAATGGCCAGTTTATTCATGGGTTTGCTCTCCAATTTTTTTTATACAACGCAAAAAAGATGCGGTTAATACTTTGTATTCGGGCAGCTGCTGACCGGTATAAATGATGGCTACCACCATGGATTGGCTGGAAAACAGCGGCAATTCCAGCAGTTTGTGTTTGTTCAGGCGGTAAACCTCACGCTGCAATCTTTTTACCCGGTTGCGGTCTGTGGCGTTCTTGAACCTGCGCTTGCTAACACTGAAAAGAACCTGCAACTGAGGAGCCTCAGGAAGCGCAGGGGATAACCGGTAATTGATTCGCAGCGGATAGGCACTAACAAAAAAACCGGGTTGAAACAACCCGGAAATTATCGTTTGGCTGCGCAAAACTTCATTTTTACGCAGTGTAAATTTCATAAACGTTTGTGGAGGTGTCAAGTTGCACCCACCTTTTGATTAATTAGCCTTTGTGGCCTCTTTCGTCAGAGGTAGAGAGCTTGTGACGGCCACGTGAACGGCGTGCAGCCAATATACTACGGCCATTGGTAGAGCTCATCCGCTTGCGGAAACCGTGGCGGTTTCTGCGTTTGGTTTTCGATGGTTGGTAAGTACGCTTAGTCATGTCAATCAGTGATTGGGGGTGCAAAAGTAAAAAAACTATTGTAAATATCCAAGAGCATTTAAACTTTAAGTAAATTATTTACTGCTGCCAATATTTCGGGTTCAAGTTGCGTTGTCCTTTTATATCCCGTTCTTTTATAACCTCAAATATGATACGCCATGAACATGCTTTTAATCCTCCTGATGCCTGCAGCAGCGCAGCAACCGGCCACCCCGGCCGATGAAATTCGTGTTTACACACAACAAACATCCAAAAAAAGCATCAACGTTTTACGGATATACCCCGACAACACCTACAGCTATTGCCGCTATACGGCTTCCAAAGTGCTGCACGATACCGGTATATTTTCACCTGCAAGCAGGAAACTAAAACTACAATCAACACAAAAACGCCATGCGTTTAATCCTTTCACCCAGCATAAGGGTTTTATAGGCAGAAAAGGCATTTACCTCAAGACCAGCAGGGGATTACTGGCCCGCAAACCTGATTTTTCGCGTCCTACAGATGCTGAACCTTTTCTCCAGTATTGGGAAATCAGCCCGCTTACCAATACCCGATACGGGGAGAAACAACCCGTAACCACTTCCCTGCCGGCAAAAACAAAAAACCCTATGGCCAAAGAGGCCGCACGGCGATACTATATCCAAACAAGCAACCTGTATGATCCCGGATACAGCCATCTGCTGGAACAATCCTATTGCGGGCCCGGGATTTATGAAACTTACAGCAATGGCAAATTGATTCCCTGGAATGGAGATACCACCGCTGCTACCCTTTTTCACAGTTTAAACACTGTTATCCATGAATCGGTTCACCACCACAATGCAGGCGACCGCTATACGGTTATACCCGGCATTGAAATAAATGTGCCCACCACAGAAACCTTTCATTCTGCAGACTTCAAGCTGATTGTGCCAAATGACCTCAAAAAGGCAATCTTCAGGTATGAAACCTATGTATCCGAAAGTTCCAAAGTGGGTGCCAATGTTTCCGGCATTTATGGACTACTGGACGAATTTTCGGCCTACATGAACGGAACAAGATTTTGCGTACAAGCGGCCCAGCTTAGCAACAACCAGGGCGATTACACAAAAGCCTCTGCCATGCTGACGCAAGCCAGTCAAACGTATTTTGCCTGGCATGAATTCAGGTTGTTTATTGCATGGTACCTGCACTATGCTTTTGACCAGCGCAGGGATGTTTACAACAAACTGATGGACAACAACAACCTAAGGCTCACGTTCACTTTGATTGACGACGAATTCAAGTCAACCATAAAGTTGGCGGAAAGAACATGTGTGAATGGAGATTGCGGGGCCTGGAGCAGCAAAACAGCGCATTACCTAAGCTATGAAGCGCCTTGTACCAAAGCCTTGAAAACAGAGGAGAAATGGTTAACAGAATTTCGGTTGCAAGGCGCAAACCTTGCCAATTACCGCGATTTTACAACTACCCGGTAGTGCTTTTAGCTTACGCTACTGCCACTGGCAACAGGAGCTGTGGGGGCTACAAACACCAATTTACCATCCGCATCTTCGGCCATTAAAATCATACCCTGGCTTTCAATTCCGCGCATTTTCCTTGGGGCCAGATTGGCCAAAAACAACACTTGCTTTCCAACAATATCCTCCGGCTGAAAATGAAGCGCAATGCCGCTCACGACGGTTCGATCCTCTGTTCCCACGGCCAGGGTTAGTTTTAGCAACTTGTCTGCCTTTTCTACCTTTTCCGCAGCGGTGATGGTCGCTATTTTAAGATCAAGCTTTGCAAAATCATCGTAGGTAATTTCAGGCTTAACTGCATTTTGGACATCGGCAGGAACATCGGTTGGGGAAGTGTTTTCCATTGTTTTAAGGGATAATTTTTCTTTCTGGAAGGTTACTTGTTCGTCTTCGATTTTGGTAAATATGAGGGCTGCTTCTCCTATGGGATGTCCTGCAGGAAGTGGTTTCAGCAACTTTCCTTCAGCCCAGAAGGCGCGCACCATGTATTCCAGCGGCAACAAATTGAGTTGTTCGCAAAGCTTCTGGTGTGTATGCGGCAAATAGGGTTCGCAGGCAAAAGCAATATTGGAAAGCATTTCAAGGGCAAAGGACATGGCTGTTTCGGTTGCCTTAGGATCGGTTTTTTGCAATTTCCACGGTTCGGTTTCTGCCAAAAAACGGTTTCCCAAACGGGCCATATTCATGAGGGCTCCGAGACCATCCCTGAAGCGGTACTCTTCCGTAGCCTTTTTCAGCTCTTCCAGCAGGGCTGCTGCTTCTTCCCTGCCACCCTGAATTAAGGCATCCAGTGAGCAAGGTGTATTTGCAGGTGCTGCGCCTCCGTAAAACTTATGGCTGAGCACCATTACCCTATTGGCAAAATTCCCTAAGATGGCTACCAGTTCATTGTTTACGCGGGCCTGGTAATCTTTCCAGGTAAACTCGCTGTCTTTGGTCTCCGGGGCGATGCTGCAAAGCACATAGCGTAATTCATCCTGCTTACCGGGAAATTCTTCCAAATATTCGTTTAACCAAACCGCCCAATTCCTGCTGGTGCTTATTTTCTGGCCTTCCAGGTTGAGGAATTCATTGGCAGGAACATCTGCCGGCAGCACATAACCATCTCCCCGCAAATGCAACATAGCGGGAAAAATAATGCAGTGAAAAACGATGTTGTCTTTACCTATAAAATGAACCAGTCGGGTATCGCCCTTCCACCACTCTTCCCAATCTTTTGGACGCAATTCGCGGGTGGCGCTGATGTATCCAATTGGCGCTTCAAACCATACGTACAATACTTTTCCAAGCAACTCACCTTCGGTGTGCCCCGGCAATGCAGGTAAGGTTACGCCCCAGTCCAGATCCCTTGTCATGGCGCGGGGCTTGAGGCCTTCATTCAGCCAGCTTTTGCACTGGCCAAGCACGTTGGATTTCCAGTCTATTTTATTGCTTATGTATTCGTTGAGGAAAGATTGCTGCAATTTATCCAGGGGCAAAAACCAGTTTTTGGTGGGTTTTAAAATTGGCGCGCTTCCGCTGAGTGCGCTCTTGGGATTTTTCAATTCCGAAGGGCTGAGGGTGCTGCCACATTTCTCGCACTGATCGCCGTAGGCGTTCTCATTGGCGCATACCGGACATGTACCCACAATGTAACGGTCTGCCAGAAACTGGCCAGCTTCTGCATCAAAATACTGTTCGGTGGTTTCCTCTGCAAAAGCGCCTTTCTGATACAAATCGGCAAAAAAACTTTGGGCTGTTTCTTTGTGAACCGCATTGCTGGTGCGGCTGTAAATATCAAAACTGATTCCCAGATCCTTGAAACTTTTTCCAATAATATCATGGTATCTGTCTACCACTTCCTGCGGGGTAATTCCCTCTTTTCTTGCACGCAGCGTAATGGGAACGCCATGCTCATCGCTACCGCATATAAACAACACTTCCCTACCGCAATTGCGCAGGTATCGCACATAAATGTCGGCAGGCAGGTACACTCCGGCAATGTGACCTATGTGAACAGGGCCATTGGCGTATGGAAGTGCGGCAGTAACGGTGGTTTTTGGCATGGTGCGGCAAAGTTAATGAAAACAACTTGCCTATTCGCCCACGATTGGATGTCCGGCTTCGTCGAAAAATTCAAGCCTCGACAATCCATAATTGGGTGCTGCTTCCAGTTTTAGCCAGCGTTTGTGCTGGAACCACCACTTTAGGCGAACACTTGGAAATCCTTGTTTGATATAATTAACAACCAGCGGATGTGCTTTGAGTTTCAGGTGTTTGTGGTTCATGTTGCCCCACAAATATGCGGTTGTATTTTCCAGGCGGTTGAGCAACTGCACACTGCTTTCCATGCGGCCGGAGCCATTACAGGAAGGGCAAACCTCGTTGGTGGTAATTTCCATTGCAGGACGCACCCTTTCACGCGTGATTTGCACCAATCCAAATTTGCTCATTGGCAAAATGGTGTGCTTGGCGCGATCCGTGTTCATGGCATCTTTCAATGCTTTAAAGAGATCGTTGCGTTTCTTGGGATCCTTCATATCGATGAAGTCGATCACAATAATGCCGCCCATGTCGCGCAACCTGATTTGTCTTGCCACTTCCCCTACCGCTTCCAGGTTTACTTTAAGCACATTCTCATCGCGGTTTTGGGGATCGAAGCTGGTGTTGCCGCTATTGACATCAATAACGTGCAGGGCTTCGGTGTGTTCGATTACCAGATAAGCGCCACCACTGAAGGTTACGCTTTTGCCAAAGGAACTTTTTATGGCGCGTGTAATCTGATAATGATCAAAAATCGGGGTTTTGCCCTGATGCAGTTTGAGTATTTTTTCGCTTGCCGGAGAAATGCGCTGCAAATAAACCTTCAGTTCCTGAAACAGATCTGCGTCGTCTACTGCAATTTGGGTAAACGAATCATTCAGCATGTCGCGCAACAAGGTGAGCAGGCGATTTCCTTCACCAAGTACAAGATCAGAAACCTTGGCCTGACGGAGGTTGTTGCGCAGTTCATCCCATTTTTTGATGAGCCCGCGCAAATCTTTGTCGAGTTCTTCGATATCGACACCTTCGCTTACAGTGCGGATGATAACGCCAAAGTTTTCGGGGCGAAGCGAAGCAGCAAGGTCTTTCAACCTTTTCTTCTCCGCAGGGCTGCCAATTTTTTTGCTTATGGAGATAACATTGGAAAAAGGCACCAGCACAAAATAGCGACCAGCCAGACTGATGTCGCATGTTACTTTTGGCCCTTTGGTGGACATGGGTTCTTTCACCACTTGCACCAAAACCTTTTCGCCGGGTTTTAACACCTGGCTAATTTTCCCTGTCTTTACCGTTTGGGTTTCCAGCTTAAACTGGTCCAAATCAGCTTGCCTAAGATTACCATGCTGAACCAGATGGGTAAACTTTTTAACAGAAAGCACATTTGGACCTAGGTCGAAGTAGGTTAAAAACGCGTCTTTTTCTCCTCCGACATCGACGAAGGCAGCATTCAGGGTTGGAGAAATCTTCTTAACTTTTCCCAGATAAAAATTACCTACCTGAAACGAAGAGCCCGAAGACTCCTTGTGAAACTCGATAAGTTTCTTATCCGAAACTAAGGCGATTTCAATCCCCGACGAATTTTTATGAATGACTAATTCGTTTGACAAAGGATTAATTACCGATTATCCGAATTACTTTTTCTTGTGTCTGTTCTTGCGAAGGCGTTTTTTGCGCTTGTGGGTCGCAATTTTATGACGTTTTCTTTTCTTACCGCTTGGCATAATTTACTGTTTTTCTTTGTTTTGAACTTTTACCGCCAAATCCAAGAACACCTTGGCATTGACAGAATCCCCCATGAATCCGTATATGTCACTCGCTTGGAAATACCATACAGGATTACGGGGCTGCAAAGATATTAATTTTTGGCATTCATCCACAGCTTTTTTCCATTGGGATGATTTACGCAACAGATTCAAGCGTAAAAAATGGGTTTCTATGTTGTTGCTATCCAGTGCTAAAGATTCCCTGAGGGTACCCAAAAATTTCATGGGTTGGTTTTCATATTCACTCTGATAAACGACTAAAGCATTCCTGGCGGGAATGTTCTTTTTGTTTTTCGACAGCACTATATCCAGAAGGCGTTTGCCTTGTTGAAACAGGTAAGCGGCAACAACGGGATGGTCCACATTCTCAGAAGCTGTAAAAATGAGGGTTCTGGCTGCAGTGGTTAAATTTTCTTCCCCACCCTGCAATTCGGCCAGCTGGCTTTGAACCAGCCCTACCAATGGGGTGTTTTTTGTTTCCTGGGCCCACTTTAATAGCTTGTTCAGTGAGTCGCTATTGCTTTTTGCTGAAGCTGCCAAAAGGTTGCCGCTAACCCATTCGGGCGGTTTTACATCATGAAAAAGCTCGTTTAAAAAATCCAGTTTTTCTATGGGTTCCTGCGGCAGCGCCTGCATGTTTGAGGCTTCCAATTGCGCAGGTTTGATAATGCCTTTGTTTGTTTTAAACTTGGGTATGTACAGCAATACACCCAGCAGAATCAGCAAGGCAACAAGAAGTAAAGGGCGGGGAAGTTTATCCACGCTTCAAAGTTAACCCTAAGGTTGCTTATTTTGCTAATTACTTGGCTGAAACAAGCTTGCTAAGTTCTTTGCTGTCCTTAACCTGAACAGCAAATTCTTTTGCGGGCTTAAACCTTGCTACATAGTGAGCGGGAACCACCAAACTGGTATTTCGCTTAATATTGCGGGCAACTTTGGTCTTACGCAATTTAAGTTCAAATGTACCAAAACCTCTTAAGTAGATGTTGTTTCCACCAACCATAGCACCCTTAACCACAACAAAAAAGTTGTCGATAGTATCAGCAATGGCCGTCTTCTCTAGTCCTGTGCGGACCGCAATCTCATTCACAATCTCTGATTTTGTCATTTTTTTTGGGGGAAATATTTTGTATGGGCAAATAAAACGCATAACCGAGTAAAATTTCACAATGTTATGACAAGAATCAAACGTGAACTGGAGAATTGGTACACCAAAAATGCCCGAAAACTACCCTGGAGAGACACCCTAAATCATTATTACATATGGATTTCCGAGGTGATACTACAACAAACACGCGTGGAACAGGGTTTACCATTTTATTACAATTTCATTACAAACTTTCCTACAATAGAATCGTTGGCGCAAGCGCCTGAGGACGAAGTTTTAAAAACATGGCAAGGTTTGGGCTACTATTCAAGGGCAAGAAACATGATAAAAGCAGCCCAGACAATTTGCGAACTGCATGGCGGTAAACTGCCGGCAGATTATGAGAAACTCCTGAGCATACCGGGCATTGGCAAATACACTGCTGCAGCCGTAGGAAGCTTTGCCTTCGGCATCAGCAAACCCGCCATAGACGGCAATGTAAGGCGGGTTGCCTCCAGGTGGTTTGGAATGCAGGAGCCAATCGGCACGCCAAGTTCAGACGCACAAATTGAAATCCTGCTAACCGAAATAATCAATCACTTTTCACCGGCACTTTTCAACCAGGCCATGATGGAGTTGGGAGCAACCGTTTGCAAACCCCGAAATCCTCTGTGCGAAGCATGTCCGCTGCAAGGGGAATGCGTTGCTTACAGTCAAAACCTGCAATCGGTTTTGCCCAATAAAGCACAAAAGAAAAAGCCTAAAACCATCCACATGGCTTACCTTTACTTGAACTGCGGTGATAAAACCTGGATAGAAAAACGAAATTATCTGGGCACCTGGAAAGGCCTATATGAGTTTCCTAACATTATTCTGGAGGAACACCGCGATGACCACAATCCCTTTGAAGATTGGTTTATTGAAACCGGCAAAGCAACGATAATCAACAACTTCAACTTCAAGCATCAATTAACCCACCAAACAATTTTTGCCAGGCTATGGCAAATATCAACTGCGGAAAGTAATATTGTAAAAGAAAAATTAGATACACGCCTAAAAATAGATGCTGATCAACTGCAGGAATACCCCATCCACAGGCTTATGCAGAAATTTACAGGCGCCATAAAAAGCGAAGAATTTAACGATGATTAATAAAGTAATTTTACTGGGAAGATTGGGAAAAGATCCCCTTATCAAACATTTAGACAACGGAAGGGTTGTGGCTAATTTAACGCTGGCCACCAACGATTACTATACCAAAGACGGACAGCGCCTGGAAAGCACGGAATGGCATAACCTAGAGCTTTGGGACAACCATGCCAAGATGGCCGAAAGTTACCTGAAAAAAGGAAACATCATTTACGTAGAAGGAAAAATACGCACCGACAAATACACCGATGCAGAAGGCATTGAGAAACAAATCAAGAAAATACGGGTTTTGCAAATGCAGATGATGAGCGGCCTAAACCGAAACGAAGAAGGAGAACAGCATTCGAGAGGCTACAGCAGCGACAGCGATGCAGGCCACAAAAGCCATCATACAGTGCAGGAAGAACGCAGCAATGATGAAGGTTCTCAGGACAGTTCTGATGTGAACGACGACCTGCCATTCTGAGCCCAATTCAGTAACCATGGACGACCCCTATCCTGCTGCATTTACCGGTTTGCTTAGCATCCTCAAGCCAATCGAAACGGGTGGCATCAGCACCCTGATTTTATTGGGAGCCATAATGCTGGGATGCCTTATCATTACAGGCATTTGCGCAGCTTCCGAAAACACTTTTTTCAGCCACAGGGAAAGCGATTTGCAACGCCTGAGGCAGTCTAAGACCCAATCAGCGCGCAACATCCTTTACCTGCTTGCCTATCCTAAACATTTGCTCGCCACCATTTTGGTGCTCAATAGTTTGGGAATGGTTGCTTTTGTTGTTGTTTCCACGCTTTTTAACGAAACAATATTTGAGCTGGAAAATCAGCCCTGGCTGCGGTTTTTCATCGATGCCATTGTTGTAACCCTCATTATCCTCATATTTGGCGAACTCATGCCCAAGGTTTACGCAACACAGCAGTACAAAAGCGCTGCGGTGGTACTGAGCTTCCCCATGCGTTTTTTCATGTTTATGTTGTGGCCATTTACCAACCTTTTGGTGAAAATGACTGGATTTATTGAGAAAAGAATCAAGCAACGCACGCCTGAGCTTACCCCTGAAGAGCTTAGCCACGCCATAGATATGGCCGCAGACCAGCAAGACGCAGAGCAGGAAAAAGAAATCCTGAAGGGTATCGTAAATATTGGGCAAACGCAGGTGCGGCAAATCATGAAGCCCCGCATGGATATGGTTGCCATTGAAGCCAATATCCGTTTTCTGGAACTACTTGACATTGTCAAGGAAATGCGTTTCAGCAGAATGCCTGTTTATGACGAGCATTTGGACAACATTGTCGGAATTTTAAACATCAAACACATTTTACCCCATTTGAACGAAGGGGATGACTTTAACTGGAAAAGCCTGCTTACCCAGCCTGTCTTTGTTCCGGAACACAAAATGATTGATGATTTGCTGCATGAATTCAGGCATAACCGCAACCACCTGGCTGTTGCTGTGGACGAATTTGGGGGCACTTGTGGCCTGGTAACCCTCGAAGATATTTTGGAGGAAGTGTTTGGCGAACTCAACGATGAGTTTGATGACGACCTGCAGCAATACAGCCGACTGGATGACAACACCTACCTGTTTGAGGGCAAAATTTCACTGGTCGATTTTCTCAGGATAACAAAATTACCCATTCAATACCTCAATGAAGTGGGCGATGAAACGGATACCCTTGGGGGATTTTTATCAGAGCTTGCAGGGAAAATTCCTATCCGCGGTGAAGAATATCATTTCAGAAATATCGTTTTCACCATAGATGCTGCTGATTTAAGAAAGATAACCCGAATAAAAGTAAAACTCAATGCTGAAAACCCTCAGTAAAGCCGCTGTAATTGCCGTGCTAATCTATGCCTGCTCATCAGGGAACGATTATGTGCCCAAGCCACGCGCATACCCAAGAATGGATTTGCCCGCAATGGCATACCGTCTGTTTGATTCGGCTGAAATCCCCTATAAATGCGAGATACCGGTTTATTCAGCCATGGAAAAAGACAGCATGGGCATTTATACCAGAAAACCCAATTGGTATAATTTAAACTTTAGACCATTCAACGCCACGTTGCACCTTACCTACCACCGTTTTCAAAACTGGAATCAGTTTGATTCTTTGATGAACGACACCCGAAAACTGGTAAACAAGCATATACAACGGGCAGAAGACATTGCAGAAGAGCCCCTCGCCCCTTCTGCAGGTGTGCGTGGAATGTTGTTTGAAATAGAAGGCAATACCGCCACAAACCTCAATTTCTACCTCACCGACAGCACAAAACATTTTGTGCGCGGGGCACTGTATTTCAACAGCCAAACCTCGCTTGATTCTACAGCGCCTGTATTCAACAGGATGAAGGACGACATAAGACACCTCATCAATACCTTTAGCTGGCGCTAAAAATGGTATTGAATTTGATTAATTAACATTGCAATGAAATACGCGCTTTATATTGGTTTATTATTGATGAGCTCCTGTGCAATTGCACAAAAAGGCAACCGAAAAGCTGCTGAGAATCACTTCATGGCTGCCCTGAAAGCCTATGGCACAGGAAACAATGACGAGGCGCTACAAATGCTTAAAAAGTCCTTAAAAGCAGATCCTGGATTCGGCAGCGCATGGTCTTTACAGGCAGAAATTGCCGAAATCAAGAAAGACACTGCCCTGGCCAGCAAATCATACCAGGCTTGTGTGCGCTACGAGCCGCTATTTCAAAACCATTGTTATTTCTACGCCCGATATTGCTTCAGGCAGGGCCGGTACGCCGAAGCACTGACCTGGCTTGCACGGTTTAACAACCTGCCTTCAATGCCTGAATTCGACCCGAAAAAAGATGCTGCGAGCAAAAGGAATGTTGTTGCAGCAGAAAAGCTGGCTGAAAGCTGCAAGCTGGCGCAGGAAGACAAACAACGCATTGAAGACCTGGATATACGCAACCTCGGACCCGGAGTAAATTCTGCCAACAACGAGTACTGGCCGGGTATGACGGTTGACGGAACAACCCTCATTTTCACACGTTTGGTGCAGGGGCAAGAAGATTTTTACATCAGCGAAAAGTCCGAAAATGACTGGCTTGCAGCGCGTCCGCTTCCCGGCAGAATTAACACCAGCAATAACGAAGGCTACACATCCATCAGTGCTGACGGGCGGTTTATATTTTTTAGCGTGTGTAACCAGGACGGATTTGGCAGTTGCGATATTTTTTACAGCTATCTGAATGGCAACAACTGGAGTCAGCGGTTCAACCTCGGAGAAAAAGTGAACGGGGTATCATGGGATGCACAACCAGCCATTAGCGCAGACGGCAAAACACTGATTTTTTCCAGTTCCAGACCTGGTGGATTTGGTGGCAAGGATTTGTGGATTACCCGATGGACTAAAGCCGGCTGGAGCAGCCCAGAAAATCTCGGAAATACCGTAAACACTCCGGAAGATGAAGAAGCCCCTTACCTTCACTACGACAACAAAACACTTTACTTCTCCAGTTCAGGGCATACCGGTTATGGAATGCATGACATATTCAGGAGCCAATGGCTGGCAAACGGCCAGTGGACAAACCCGGAAAACATGGGAAAAGGCATCAATACAGAAGCTGATGAGGCTGGTTTTTATGTGGATTTTCGTGGAGAACTGGCATACATAGCAAGCTCGCGGTCCGGTGGTTATGGCAGCCTGGATATTTACAGCCTGAAACTGGGAGAAGGCAAAAAACCGTTGCCCGTAACCTACGTTAAAGGAAACATCCTAGATGCAGAAACCAAACTGGCCATCACCGGCCGCATTGAACTCATCAACCTGGAATCGAAAAAGACGGTGTTGCTGGATTCTGCACAACAATTTTTCACCACGCTGGAAACCCATGGGAGTTATGCCCTCAACGTATACAGAAACGGCTACCTCTTTTATTCGGCCAATGTAACTCCTACACCGGCAAGCATCGATTCTCCATTCTTGGTTACGGCGTTTTTAAAACCCATCAAATTGAATGAGCGTGTGGTATTGAATAATATTTTCTTCGAAACGGATAAATATGCATTGCGGCCTGAAAGCACTCCTGAACTGGATAAGCTTACCCAGCTTATGAAGAACAACCCTGCCATGAAGGTGGAGATTTCCGGGCATACAGACAACCAAGGCAGCGAATCCCACAACCTTACCTTAAGCCAAAACAGGGCATTGTCTGTGAAGCAATATTTAATCAAATATGGCATTCCCGAAATTAGGATCAGCACCAAAGGCTTTGGGGACAAACTTCCTGTGGCAACGAACGATACGGATGCAGGCAGGGCAAAAAACAGGCGAATTGAACTAACAGTAACAGGACTTTAACCTAAATTATAAACAGATATGACACAAAAACTAACACCCGAACAAGAGCGCAGGATTAAGCGCGCATTTTCCAATAAACGCTGGCCGGAAGTAGCCAGCACCATGAGCTGGAGTATTTTTAAAATAATGGCTGAATTTGTGGATGGATATCAGGCACTTGCCCGCATTGGGCCCTGTGTTTCCATCTTTGGATCGGCACGTACGCAAAAAGATCACCCACACTATAAACTAGCCGAAGAAATTGCCCAAAAGCTCTCAGAGGCTGGCCTGGGAATCATTACAGGTGGCGGACCGGGCATTATGGAAGCTGCTAACAAAGGCGCTAAAGCCGGCGGTGGACCAAGCGTAGGGCTGAACATCAACCTTCCATTTGAACAAGATCCAAACCCATACCAGGACAGGGATAAAGAATTGAACTTCGATTATTTCTTTGTGCGCAAGGTGATGTTTGTGAAATACGCCCAAGGATTCGTGGTTTTGCCCGGTGGATTTGGCACCCTGGACGAATTGTTTGAAGCCCTTACCCTGGTGCAAACAGACAAGCGTGCTCAATTCCCCATTGTGCTGGTTGATAAAAGTTTCTGGGCCCCATTGATGGATTTCATTCAGAATTCCCTTCTGGAAAACCACGCATACATTGGCGAAAGCGACCTAAACCTATTCAAACTTGTGGATACGGCCGATGAAGCGGTTACCGAAATAATGGAGTTTTACAGCAAATATTCGCTGAAGCCGAATTTCTAATCCTTTCCGTGTTCCTCACGGCCTTTCATTTTGCCTGATTGCCTGGCTTTTTCCGCTTCCAGTTCTTCTTCATCCTGGACAGCAGTTCCCATAAGCTTATCCAAATCGGGTTGCCCTGCATTTACCCAGGCGGTATACCAGAATGAGGCTACAGAAAAAATAGCCTGGCGCATGCGCCTTTCTGCCATATTTTCCATCATTTGGTTATAATCCAGGCAAAATGGGAGCGAATATACCTCCAGTGTTTGCGCACCGCGGGTTTCGAAACTGTATTTGTTTTCAGGGTGCATTGCACTGGCATTTCGCTCCAGTTTCAACACCGAATCTACCAGCATGTAGCTGCGCCCCATGGTTCCCCAGATATAATCAGAGGGCTTAAACAGGTAAACTGCAGAACCTGTGTAGAGGTCGAAACTATCGGAGAGCAATTGTGGTATACGGCTTTCCCAAAGGGCATGAATGCCTTCCTGACCGGTAAGCTGACCATTATAATTGCGGCTGCTGTGCAATGGCACGTGTGCATCTGCAATGTAGTGGCCTATATCAGCGCTTATCTTCAATATCTTCTGGAGGTTTCGTTCCTCAAAAGCCTTGGTAAGCCTGCTAAGCATAGACAAGCAATGCCAGGGAACGATTCCATGGCTCAGCAAGGTATCCTCGGAGTATTTTTCAACGGCTTCGTGCCAGCGATGCGGAATTGTATCCAGCGGAGCGGACTTTTCGTATCGGTCGCAATCCAGGTAATGGCGACAAGCTTCGTCTGCCATGAGGTACCGACGGCTGTCCGGGTCCACACTGTGCTGGGTTATGTAATCGATGTGTTTTTTGTAGAACCCAAACATTTCTGGAGGCAAGGCAAAAACCGCGCGGTTGTTGATGAGCCTGTGACCCAAAAAACCCCATGCAGAAGCCCGGTTGGCTGCTACCAAAGTGGCCATCAACAGCAAAAAACGCAAGAAATACATTTTACTACAATATACGCTTTTTGGGGTAAAAATCAAAGTAAATTGAGTTGTGGCTCATCGCCTGTACCCTGTTCATCGGCAAACTGATCTACTACATTTGGAGAATGCACAACAGGTGGATTGCCAATTCTGGGCGTTTCCAACGTCACTTTCTTCACCTTATCTGCGGTGAGCTTTTGTCCCAGTGTTTTCCAGCCCCTCACTTCCATGAAGGTATCCAACTGCAGGCTCCACTCTTCTTTTTCGCCCTTTTTATTTTCGGTAACCACCTTTACCAGGCCTTTTTCGCCGGTTGTGGCGCATAGCATTTGCGAACCTTTTTCTTCCGAGATAAATGGAAACTTCTTGCTAAGCGTGGTGGTTTCTATGAGGAAACGCTTAACGAAGTAGTTTTTGGTTTTTCCATCCATATAAATGGCTGCAATAACCTGAGAGGGGTAGAATTTCTGGATCAGGTAAACCTGTTCGGGTTCATAACGGTTAATGAGTTCGTAATTGGTTAATTCATAGGAGCCATCGTTGTAAATAATCAGCACGCGATCTTCACCATCAAATTCTCCCAGAAACCGGCCACGGGCCTCACCGCTTAACCGTCCTGTCATTTCATCGAACCATATTTTAACACCGCCAAGTGTACTAACCCCTTTTTCTTTTAAATCCACACGGCGCACAGGATAGCGGGTGAGCAGGTTCCCCTGTGCTGTTTTACCCTTGATGGCCAATTGGGCAAAATCGTAATCAAAGTGTTTGATGCGCGCATTCGCAATGCTGCTCAAAAACACCGTAACACGTTCTGCTTCCCCATTGGGATTAGCACTAAAATAAAGCACTTCACTGCCAGAAGCACCTCCTGTAACATCATATTCCTTGTCGCGGATGAGGCCAGTGGCGTTGAAACGCTTCACCATAGCCCGTTTTGCCTCACCATCCCAATAAATGATATTGTAGGTGGTTCGCTCATCGTTTTTGCGCCAAATATCAATATGGATAAGGTCCTTGCCGTAAAAGCCCTTATCACTCACTTTGGAAATCATGTATTTGCCATTCTTCCGGAATGCAATGACATCATCGATATCGCTGCATTCTGTGATGAAGGTATCTTTTTTAAGCGAAGTGCCCACAAAGCCTTCCTTGTGGTTGGCATATAATTTTACGTTGGCTGCAGCAACCACATTGGCTTCGATGGTATCGAAGGTGCGAATTTCTGTTTTGCGTTCACGCCCTTTTCCATACTTTTTTAGGAGGTTTTTAAAATACTCAACGGCATAATCCACAAGGGTATCCAAGTGGTGTTTAACCATGGCAATATCATCCTCCAAATTGCGGATATATTCGTCGGCCTTAAAGCTGTCAAATTTGGATATGCGCTTAATTTTAATTTCGGTTAGGCGAACAATATCTTCCTCGGTAATGGTGCGACGAAAGCGCGATTTAAACGGCTCCAGCCCTTCGTCTATCGCTGCAATTACGGCTTCCCAGGTCTCAGCCTCTTCGATATCGCGGTAAATCCTGTTCTCAATAAATATTTTTTCGAGGCTGCTGAAGTGCCATTTTTCCTCCAGTTCATGAAGCTGTATCTCCAGCTCTCGCTTGAGCAGGTGCAGGGTATTTCTGGTGCACTCCTCCAGTATTTCGGTCACAGAAAGAAAACGGGGCTTTTCATCTGCAATAATGCATGCCAGTGGAGAAATGCTGGTTTCGCAATCGGTGAAAGCGTACAAAGCGTTGATGGCGAGATCCGGGCTTACACCCGGCATAAGTTGCACTTCCACATCCACATTTGCGGCCGTATTATCCAATACACGTTTGATTTTTATCTTTCCACTGTCATTGGCCTTAATGATGCTATCAATAAGGGAACCGGTGGTTGTGCCAAAGGGAATTTCTTTGATGCGCAAGGTGGACTTATCGGCCACTTCTATTTTGGCCCTGACGCGAACCCTGCTGCCTTTTTTGCCACCATTGTACTGGCTAAAATCGGCTTGTCCACCGGTAGGGAAATCGGGGAAAATATTCACCTTTTTACCACGGAGAATATCAATGCTTGCCTCGCACAACTCGATAAAGTTGTGTGGCAGTATTTTGGTACTCAACCCTACGGCAATACCTTCTACACCCTGAGCCAGCAGCAGTGGAAACTTCATGGGGAGCGTTACTGGCTCTCGTTTCCTACCATCGTAGCTCAGCTGCCACTCTGTGGTTTTTTCGTTGAAAGCAACCTCTTTTGCGAACTGGCTTAGACGGGCTTCAATATAACGCGGAGCGGCCGCACTGTCTCCTGTCCTCACATCGCCCCAGTTACCCTGGGTATCGATCAGCAGGTCTTTTTGCCCCAGATTCACCAAAGCATCGCCGATGGCTGCATCTCCATGCGGATGATAAGCCATGGTGGCGCCAATGATGTTTGCAACCTTGTTGAAACGACCATCGTCCATTTCATACATGGCGTGTAAAATGCGACGCTGAACAGGCTTTAGGCCATCCTCCATCGCAGGAATGGCACGTTCAAGAATCACATAGGAAGCATAATCCAGAAACCAGTTGCGGTACTGGGCACTAAAGGGCAATACCGAACCCAGCTGGCCTTCGCCCTGCTCTTCATGGCCATCTAAATTGCCTGGCAATGTTTCTTCCGGATCCTGTTCTGACATGCAAGGGCGAAAAAAAGCAAAAAATGGTTATGCTTCCATCAGAGTTGTGCACAATACAACCACAGCACTAAGGAAAATTTCGCTGATTTAGCCCTGCAATCTCATAAAAGTTGCTGCCATTTTGTCATACAGACCTTATCTTTGCAAAGCTGTAGCAGCAGATTATTATGGAAATGATTCAGGTGAAGCAACGTTTTGGTATTGTGGGCAACAGCCCTATGCTGAACAATGCGCTGGAAACCGCCATAAAGGTTGCCCCAACCGACATGAATGTGCTGATTTTGGGCGACAGCGGCGTGGGTAAAGAGAGTTTTTCCAAAATCATCCATCAACTCAGTGCCAGAAAGCATGCGCCATTCATTGCTGTAAACTGCGGAGCAATCCCTGAAGGCACCATTGATAGTGAACTATTTGGACACGAAAAAGGGGCATTTACCGGCGCTACCGATAAGCGAAAGGGCTATTTCGAGACCGTCAATGGCGGAACCATATTCCTGGATGAAGTGGGTGAACTGCCTTTGGGTACGCAAGCGCGCCTGCTGCGCATTCTGGAAAACGGAGAATTTATCAAAGTGGGCTCCAGTGCTGTGCAGAAAACCGATGTGAGGGTTGTATGTGCCACCAACCGTGATTTGCTGGAACGGTCCAGGCAGGGCAAATTCAGGGAAGACCTTTACTATCGGCTTGCCACTGTGCCCCTTCGGGTGCCAAAGCTTGCAGAGCGAAAAGAAGATATTGCCCTGTTATTTCGCAAATTCTCGAGCGATTTTGCTGAAACACACCGCACCAAGGCCCTGGATTTAACCCCGGAGGCACAAACCCTTATTTGCGATTATCCCTGGCCCGGCAACGTGCGCCAGTTAAAAAACGTTACCGAACAGATTTGCGTGCTGGAAGAAGGCGGAACCATAACCGCCCAAACCATAGCCAAATATTTACCACCAGTGGAGCCCAGCTTGCCTATGCTGTTGGGAAAACAGGAAAATTACGGAGACGGATTAAGTGAGCGTGACATTTTTTACAAGGTTTTGCTGGATTTGCGCAGGGATGTGAACGACCTTAAAAAAGTGGTTTTCGGGTTGCTGGACGGCACCCAGACGCAAACATCCGTAAATCCCACGCCTGTTAGCAGCAGCAGCAATCCAGCTGCAGGCCTGCAAATCTCGCCTTCCGCAGATACGATGAAACACACGGCTATTCCGCCAACTGTTGATGCGCCTGTTATCATCAAGCACAACCCTTCTGAGAACCAGGAAGTGGAGCACGAGTATATTGAAGCGGAATCCTACCCTGCAACAGAGGACAATTTAAGCCTCGAGGAGAAAGAAATAGAAATGATCCGTAAGGCTTTGGATAAAAATAAAGGCCGTAGAAAAAAAGCCGCAGAAGCCCTCGGCATATCTGAGCGCACCCTCTATCGAAAAATCAAACAATATGAGCTTGAATAAATTGCTGATACTGACCTTGCTTTTAAGTTCCTGTAGTTTATTCCGGGCTTACGATCCGCGTGGCACAAACATCCCGGAGGACGTGCAAACTTTTTCTGTTGATTTCTTCAATAATGAAGCGGCAATTGTAAACCCACAACTCAGCATACAATTCACCGAAAAGATAAAAACAAAGTTTCAGTCGGAAACACGCCTCAAGCTTATCAATGGCGAAGGGGATTATAAAATGGGCGGAATTATCAAAGATTACCGCATCGAACCCGCCACCAGAACTGCCAATATCGGAACCTCTGAAAACCAATTGACCATTGCTGTTCGGGTAGATTTCGTTTGTGATAAACATCCTGAAAAGAATTTCAGCAAAGAATTTTCTTTCTTTAGAACATACGACGCAACCCAATCTTTGAGCGCCGTGGAAAATAACCTCTCTGCAGAGATCTCGGACAATATTGTTCAACAAATTTTTGCTGCCATTGCACTAGACTGGTGAACCAAGAGCATCTTTCACATATCGTAAAACAACCGGTATCCATCAGCGGACAGGATGCCCTTGAACTGGAAGCCCTGTGCAAGAAGTTTCCGGCCTTTAGCACGCCATTTGTGTTGCTGGCAAGGTATTACTGGCAAACAGGCGATTACCGCATGGAAGAAGCCGTTCAGCAGGCAGCGCTGAGGGTGAACGACCGCGAGTGGTTATATGATTTTGTACATGCATCTGCCGATAAAGCGAATACCGACATTGCGCAAATACAGGAAACAGAAATCCCTGTCAGTGAACCCTTAGAGAGCGACCGCGACATACAGGTTGAACCGCTATCTGCTGTTGTGGAAACCATTACTGAAACGGTTGAATTGGAAACCATTCCGCAGGAAATTGAAATACAAATAGAAGTCCAAATCGAAGAACAGACTGCTGTATCCAGCATGTTTGAGCCGGAGGATTCAGAGAATTTGGTTTTTGACGAAATAGAAGCCCTTGACGCTGCCGTTGGTGCTTCCATTTTGGGCATTACAGGCCTTGATTACGCTCAGGCAAATCCCACCATTGAAAATGATGCTTCAGGGGAAATTGTAACGGATGTTGGCGGTCTGATTACCCCCATGTCGGCAGAAGAAGACAATATTGAAACTGCAGCAATATCCCTTTTCGAGGTAGATGATGTTTTGGCAAATGAACACCATGCTGCAGCCAACGAATATAACATTGAGCAATTTTATCCAACACCGGCGGAAGCAATAAGCGGGCCACCCACCGACTTTTACAGCTGGCTTGGCCAACCCGCTGCACAACAAGAGGAAGAAACCGCGGCTGAAGAAACAGAAATACCTGTTTCGGAGCAAGAGCCTACGCACCAGCAGCAGCTCATAGACCGTTTTATTGCCAACAACCCTACTATAAGCCGTCCTAAAAAAGAATTTTTCACCCCGGAAACCGCTGCCAAGAAAAGTGAGCACCTTCCGGAGCAGCTGGCCACCGAAACACTGGCTAGTGTTTACCTAAATCAGGGGAATACAGAAGGTGCAATACGCATTTATGAACGATTGATATTGAAATTTCCCGAAAAAAGTAGTTACTTTGTATCCCTTATAGAAAAAACACGTAACGAATTCAACCTATGACAATCATACTCATTTTCGGAATCATCATTGCCATCATGCTCATGCTGGTTATATTGGTTCAAAACCCAAAAGGTGGAGGCCTAGCTTCAAACTTCAGCCAAGGAAACCAGATTTTTGGCGTTGAGAAAACCACAGATATCGTTGAAAAGATTACCTGGGGTGGCGCTGCATTAATCATGGTAGTATCTCTTGCTGCGGCCAGTTTCAATGTATCCAAATC
The DNA here is from genome assembly GCA_947487055.1 of Flavobacteriales bacterium. GTDB lineage: Bacteria > Bacteroidota > Bacteroidia > NS11-12g > UBA955 > RGEC01. The sequence goes on along the minus strand of CANKVN010000006.1, from coordinate 6,081 downwards.
ACAGAAAGAAGCCAACAGCAGGAAGGCGCAGCCTACCGAGCAAGGTCCTACAGAGGAGTTGCCCGATATCAAAGCTAAAAAAGGAAAATAATTTTCAATTTATTATTGGAAAGCCGCAGCAATGCGGCTTTTTTTATGACCTGCTCCACCATCAACCGTTATCTTTGTTGGGTAATGCTGCATAAAAGCAAGTGGTTTGGGTTATTCGTTCTGGCTGGAAATACCTTTTTCAACCACGCAAATGGCCAATCAATGGTTGGTGCATTTGGCATTGATGCCGGCATTGGCACCCAACGCAACATCAACAATTACAGTGACAAAACAGCCGGCATGTTCCTATGCAGGGCACTTGCACGCACACCCGCATGGAAAGGCCGGGTTGCAGCCACCGGTGGTATGGGGCTGGAATACGCCGCTATGCAAATTGAGCAAAACAGCGTCGGCAAAAATCTGCAACCGGTAAGGGGAATTTTCGGGGTGCCACAGGTTGCGCTGGAATTCACGGGTAATCCGCTTGCAAAAAATCAGTTTATTGAATTTGGCGCAGGCATGGCCTGGAGAAGAAAACTACACGAAAGTTCCTACTGGCAGCTCAGTGGCAATAAGCCCTTGGAGCAATTTGCCGGCAAAAGCACCCTATTCCCATTTCACTTCACATGGATTGCTGCAAAACCCAAATCCTATATGGCATATCGCCTTGATTTGGGACTGGAGCGCTATGCAAATTCATGGCAGCTAAACACCATCAGCTTCACCGTTGGAATGCACTGGTACACAAACGAGCAAAAAACCTATTACAAAGGCACCCACCGTACCCTGCAAAATGACGATATCTGGAACCCACAGGATTAGGCTTATACAATTGGATTAGACCGATACTTTCGCCAAAACTTGATACCTTCCAGAAACAGCAAAAGCAATATAATTTCCAGTATCACATGCTGAAAGTGAATCCAGCCGGGCAATTCAAAACCAAACAGGGACCGCAACCAAGGTATAAACAACACAGCGGCCAGCAAGCATACCGCCAATGAAAGGATGACCGCAGCAGCTGCATTTACATGGGTTAGTTCTTGCCAAAAACTCCGCGATGTAGACAATCCGGAAATGGTTAGAACAGCCATTCCAAGGATCAATGATGCAAAGGCAACAGCCCTAATTTCGTTGGCAGAATGCCCCTCTCCCACATTAATAAGATACACCAGAGCAACCATCAGAAGAACGGCAAATCCATTTAGCAATGCATAACCCACCTCATTGAGGTTAAAGAATTTTTTCTGTTTGCTACGGGGTGGCCTGTTCATAACACCCTTTTCTTCCGATTCAGATTCAAAAGCGATTGCGCAAACTGGGTCTATTACCAATTCCAGAAAAACAATGTGGAGCGGCAGCAGCAGCAGCGGAAGGTTGGGCAGAAATGCCGGCAGCAAGGTTAGCCCAATGATGGGGATGTGCACTGCTAGAATAAAGCCCATGGCTTTTTGCAGGTTATCATAAATCCTACGGCCCATGCGAATGGCACCAACAATAGACGCGAAATGATCATCAAGCAAGACCAAAGACGCTGCCTCGCGGGCCACATCGGTGCCTTTATTTCCCATGGCAATGCCAATATCTGCAGCTTTCAGCGCCGGGGCATCGTTGACACCGTCACCGGTCATGGCCACAATATCTCCCGCTTGTTGAAAAGCCTTTACAATGGTTAATTTCTGGCTGGGGCTTACCCTGGCAAAAATTACCGGTTTCTTGATGCGTTCAACCAATTCTGGTTGGCTGATATGATTTAGTTCTTCGCCAGTAATCACTTCACTTACAGGCATCCCGGCCTGCTTGGCAATGCTCATGGCTGTTGCAGGATAATCACCGGTAATCATTACGGGCCTAACACCTGCGGCAATGCATTCCTTCATGGCTGCAGGAACTTCCGGCCTCACCGGATCCTGCAGGGCCAAAAAGCCCACAAACTCAAACGCAAACGACTTTATATCGGCAGGTATTTGCTCTCCGGACCAGGATGCACGGGCAACCCCAATAACCCTGCAGCCATCCGCTGCAAAGCGATTGATTATGTTTGTTTGTCCCACATGGTTTCCCAATCCGCACAAGGTTAGAATGGCCTCAGGGGCTCCTTTGCAAAAAACATCCAATTGCCGCTTTCCTGAAACGGGATAAACCATTGCCATATAAAGCGCATGCTGCTCAAGCGGATATTCCCAAACCGGCAATTCTACAACTTCAGTGGCGCTTGCACCCATTTGCCAGGCATTGTTGATGGCCTTTTCCATTGGGTCCGGGGATTGATTTTGTGAAGCTTTTGCTGCCATCGCCAATACCGAATGGGCCTGGGATTCCTCCTTAAAAAAATCGGCTTCACCAAACACATTGGATTGATCTGAAACCCACTTAACCCGCATCCTGTTTTGGGTAATGGTGCCTGTTTTATCGCAGCACAGCACCGTTGCAGAACCCAGCGTCTCGATAGCAGACGGCTTGCGGGTCAATACCTGTTTGGTTGACAAGCGCCAGGCACCCAAGGCCATATAAATGGTGAAAACCACCGGAAATTCTTCGGGCATTATGGCCATTGCTGAAGACAAACCGATAAGAATTGACTGAGGCAAATTGCCCCTGGTAATGTAAAACACAACCATCACCAGCACACTCAGGGCCAGCCCCACTATGGCCAGACGTTTCGTTAAAAATTTCAACTCCTGGTGCAGCCTGGTTTCAACGGCGGTAATACTTTCAAGCGTGGTTGCAATTTCTCCAACAGCCGATTTGTTTGCCGTTTGCTGTACTTCCACTTCTGCCCTGCCTTTCAGCATGAGCGTTCCGGCATAAACAATGTTTTCACCTTCCCGCAAAGATTTTGGCACCGGGGCAGATTCGCCGGTGAGCATGGATTCATCGATTAACACATTCGAACAGCTGTAAATCACGCCATCTGCGGCAATCCTGTCGCCTTCGGCCAGCAACATTAAATCACCCGGAACCAGCTCCCTGGCGGGAATTCTTCTGGTTTCGTTGTCGCGCCTTACCATTACACGTGGTGCCGTTAATTGACGAAGGGCTTCCAGCGTCCTTTGGGTTTTGCGGGTTTGAATAAAGGTAATGCCCATAATTACCGTAAAAGCCCCAACCAGTATGATTCCTTCGCGGTAATCGCCGATAATCATATACAACACCCCGCAACCTATCAGCAGCAGGAACATGGGCTCGCGCATCACATCCAGCACGATGCGCCAGTTCTTTTTTGCTTTAATCGACGTTAATTCATTGAATCCGAATTGCAACAACCGTTTATCTGCCTCAGTTTGCGTAAGCCCCTGATTCATGGTCAATGCAGTGAAACCCAAACATCCAGTGAATCTGCCGAGGTGAAACCATCCCCATTGCATTGCAGCGGATACTGATCGCGCAAGGATTTGCTGATGATTAAATCCGAACGGCTTGCAATACCATGATTCTGATACAGGGCAAATGCTTCATCGGTAAGTGTTTCGAAAAAGGATAGCAGCCGCCCCTGTTTTGTTGGGTCATTGACAAAAACGGAAATATCAGACCATGTTTCAAAACCAATGTGGTGGCCCAAAACAGCGCCCTGTTCCACTTGATCTCCAAGGCTAAATGTTCGGATGGGTGCTACATGAAAAATCATGAAACGAAATGCAGGATGAACCGAGGATTCTATTTCGATTTTGGTACCGGCCCATTCTTGTTCTAACCGGGTAATACGGCCTCCCACAGGCGAATAAATTTGGATTTGTGTCCAGTTTACCGTATCTTTAGGGTAGAAATAATGTTTCATGCTTCGGCATGATTCGGTAAAATCGCTGTAATCGTGGCCTGCCGAGGATCGGTAGCGGGAAATTTTACTGATTTTATCGCAATCGATATAATTTACAGCAAACTTTGGTATACCCTGGGTTTCAATATCCCAGACCTGATCTGTGGAACTGTTGTTGCTTTTCTTTTTACAGGATGATTGAATGGACAATCCTACAAAAAACAAGAGAATCACCGATGCGGTAAATAAATAAATGGATTTCACACAGGGAATTTAGCCCCTGCTATTTTGCCCCTTGCTGAGTTAAAACAATACTATGGCTAACAAAAATCATTTCAATCGGGCAGCAAGATCCAGCCCGTGCTTGATGGATGTTTGTTTGGCAATTTCGTAACCCGCATCGGCATGCCGAATTACACCCATACCCGGATCGTTGTGCAACACGCGTTTCAGCCTTTCTGCAGCCTCATCGGTACCATCGGCAACAATGACCATGCCTGAGTGAATGCTGTATCCCATTCCCACGCCACCACCATGGTGAAGGCTCACCCAGCTTGCGCCTCCGGCGGTATTCACCAAAGCATTCAGGATAGGCCAGTCGGCAATGGCATCACTGCCATCCAGCATGGCTTCGGTTTCCCGGTTTGGAGAAGCCACAGAGCCGGTATCCAGGTGGTCGCGGCCAATAACAATGGGCGCTTTCACCTTGCCTGTGCGCACGAGTTCATTGAACAACAAACCGGCTTTTTCGCGTTCACCCTGTCCGAGCCAGCATATGCGGGCAGGAAGGCCCTGAAACGCGATCTTTTCATTGGCCATCTTCATCCAGCGTTTAAGGCTTTCGTTTTCCGGAAACAACTCCAGAATGGCCCTATCGGTGGTGTAAATATCTTCCGGATCGCCACTCAAGGCTACCCATCGGAACGGGCCTTTTCCCTCACAAAACAAGGGACGGATAAATGCCGGTACAAAACCGGGAAAATTGAAGGCTTCTTTCAACCCTTTCTCAAAAGCCCTTCCACGAAGGTTATTGCCATAATCAAAAGTGATGCTGCCGCGTTTTTGCAATTCCAGCATCAGTTTCACGTGGTGCACCATGGTTGCATAGCTAAGCTCCACGTACTTTTCCGGATTCAAACGCCTCATTTTATCGGCAGCTTCCACGTCCATTTCCTCGGGATAGTAACCAATGAGCGGGTCGTGAGCGCTGGTTTGGTCGGTGAGGGTATCGGGGGTAATGTTTCTGTCGATGAGCCTTTGCAGCAAATCTACTGCGTTGCAGAGGACCCCAATACTTACCCCGGCGCCTTTTTCTTTGGCTTCAAGCGCCATGTCTATGGCCTCGTCTATGTCTCGGCTCATCACGTCCAGGTAGCGGGTTTCCAGGCGTTTGCGGATGCGCCACTCTTCCACTTCAGCTACCAATGCTACACCTTCATTCATGGTAATGGCCAATGGCTGTGCGCCGCCCATACCGCCCAATCCGGCTGTTACGTTTAAAGTACCTTTAAGGGTTCCGCCAAAATGCTGTCTGGCACATTCTGCATAGGTTTCATAGGTTCCCTGCACAATGCCTTGAGAACCAATATAAATCCAGCTTCCGGCGGTCATTTGTCCGTACATAATCAGCCCTTTGGCTTCCAGTTCACGGAAATGATCCCAGTTGGCCCAGTTTGGCACCAGCTGGCTGTTGCTGATCAGCACCCTTGGTGCATCCTTGTGGGTTGGCAAAATGGCTACTGGCTTTCCGCTTTGCACAATAAGGGTTTCAGTATCTTCCAGGTTGCGCAGTGCTTCCAGGATTCGGTCAAATGATTCCCAGTTGCGCGCTGCCTTGCCCAAACCACCATACACAATCAGGTCTTCAGGCTTTTCTGCCACATCAGGATCCAAATTGTTTTGAATCATCCGGTAAGCAGCTTCCTGCACCCAGCCTTTGCAGTTAAGGGTAGAACCGGTTGGCGCGGTGATTACCCGCGGACCTGAAGTGGTTAGATTTGACATGGTGCAAAATTAGCTAAATTGTTGGCTAGTATTGCCAACATCGATAAGCCAAAACGGGTTGAAATTTACACAAAAGTAAAATTATCCGCAGCCGCAGGTGGCTTAGGCGTGATCAAACTTCATCGTCAGGCTGATTCTTTTGCGCTGGGCGTCCACTTCCATCACACGCACTTTCACATGTTGGCCCAGGGAAACCACTTCCAGTGGATGCTTGATAAACCGATCGCACATTTGGCTAATGTGTACCAGGCCATCCTGCTTAACCCCAATATCCACAAAGGCACCGAAGT
>CANKVN010000005.1 GCA_947487055.1 Flavobacteriales bacterium | reverse complement strand
GTTGGGAATCCAGCACAAACGGTGGCTCAACATGGTCTACCATTTCCGGAGCTACCGGAGCTACCTATGATGTACCTGCAGGCCTTACGATAACTACACAGTATCGCAGAATAACAGTTACGACATTAAATGCAGTTTCGTGCGAATCGGTTGCAACAGCTGCAGTGACAGTAACTGTAAGAACTATACCTACAGCAGGAGTTATCGGTTCAGATCAAACCATCTGTAATGCCGACGACCCTGCAGCCTTCACCAGCACAACAGCAGGATCTGGTGATGGTACCATATCCTACCGCTGGGAATCAAGCACCAATGCAGGTGCTACATGGTCAGTAATATCAGGAGTTACAGGCACTACTTATGATGTACCTGCTGGTCTGACCGTAACCACCCAATACCGGAGGATTACATTATCAACCCTAAGTTCATTAACTTGTGAATCTATAGAAACAAAAGCCATAACAGTGACAGTACAGAGTGTACCAACAGCAGGTGCAGTAGGTAGTGATCAGACAATATGCAGCGGCGACGACCCTGTGGCATTCATCAGTACAACAGCCGGCTCAGGTGATGGTACCGTATCCTACCGCTGGGAATCAAGCATAGATACCGGGAAAACATGGACAACGATTACAGGTGCTACAACAGCCATTTATGATGTGCCAGCCGGATTAACCAAAACCTCACAGTACCGGAGAATAACATTATCAACGCTGAATACTGTAGCTTGTGAATCAAAGGCAACAGCAGCATTAAACATAAAGGTTAATCCATTGCCAACCGCAACCGCATATAGCAACAGTCCTGTTTGCACAAGGGGTAAACTTTCATTGAAATCCAATGGAGGATTTAGCTACAAGTGGTTTGGTCCCAACGGTTATACTTCAACCCTGCAGGATAACCTGATATACAATGCAGACTCAAATTATTTGGGAAACTATACCGTGTGGGTAACAGATACGAACCAATGTAAGGATGATTTCACCATCAAGGTTGATGTTAAACCCGGCTTCAGGGTATCTGCCAAAGACAATTCACCTGTATGTTCAGGCGACACCTTAAAACTGTTTGCTAACATCAGCAGCTACAACAAAAGCACGTATTCTTTTGACTGGGATGCAAAGAGTTTCTATTCCAATGTTCAAAATCCCGTAGTTAAAATGGTGGATTCCAGTAGGGACGGGCAATACCGGATTGTTGTAAAAAGTGCAAATGGCTGTATTGATACCGCATACACGACACCAAATATATTGCGTCCGCCCAAATTAAAACTTATAGCCAACTCACCGGAGTGTGTGGGTCAAAAAGGGCTGTTGTATAACGCCTTTAAAACGGCCAGCAGTGTTGTTTGGACAAAACCTGATAAACAAACAGTTACTGCGGATACTTTGGTGTTGCCATCACTTAAATTAACCGATGCAGGGAGGTATAAACTGCAAATTAAAGATGCAAGAGGTTGCAGAAACGAGGATTCAATTAAATATGTCGTTCATGGCTTGCCTAATATATCCGTTTCCGGCGATACGCAGCTATGTTCGGGAAGCAACCTTAACCTGTATGTTAAAGGGGCCAAGAATTATGTTTGGACAGGTCCGAATAACTTCCTGAATTATGCTGCCAGTCCCACGCGTATCAAGGTTACAATGCCCGATTCTGGTCTATACAGTGTTTTGGGTATAGACTCGAACTTGTGTAAGGATACTGCTTACTACCTGGTAAAGGTACATCCTGCAATCCCGGGATTGAAGATATTTGGTGATAGTCAGGTTTGTTTATGGCAGTCTCTGACCCTCAATACCATCTCCACAACCAAGAAATACCGCTACCAGTGGCGAACACCCAATGGGGAAACCTATTACAAGGCTAAACTGGTGCTGCCCTTGAATAAATACAGCTATGAAGGCCGGTATAGTGTGGTTGTTTCTGACAGTGGCTTCTTTTGTTCAGATTCTGTAGTTAAGGATATTTTGGTAGGCCCAAGGCCCATGAGCAGTAAGTCCAACAGCCCGGTTTGCGCAGGCGATTCTTTAAAGCTCAGCGCCCTTGGAAATCCAAGATGGAAATGGCAATGGTCAGGCCCGCAGTTGTTTAACAGCAAGAGTACAGCACCGTCAATTCCTTATGTTACCACTAGTTATGCAGGCATCTATACCCTAATCGGTACAGATACACTTGGCTGCCAGGATACTTTCCAGGAATCTGTAAAAATCAATGATTGTTTGACGATTGAACTTTTCGCAGACAGCGTAAGTTGTAAGGGGTTATCTTCCGGTATTGCAAGGGTGAATGCCAGTCGGGGCTCCGGGTCCTATCAATTTAAGTGGTTAACAACGCCTGCAAGGTTCAATGATTCTCTTATTAACGTTCCTGCCGGAATTTACACGGTTGTCGTTACAGATTTGATTACCGGTTATGTTAAGATGGATTCGGTAAAAGTGGGAGAACCTGCCGCAGTATTGGCGGCAAGCATTACCATAGATCCATTGTTGTGCAGGGATTCCAGCACCGCACAGTTGCACACACTGGTTACCGGCGGTACCAAATTATACAAATACAAATGGAACAATAAGGTTGCACTTGACTCCAGCGTACTGGTAAAAGTTGGCGCAGGTACCCATTATGTGGTGGTAACCGATAAGCGGGGTTGTAAGGATACTGTAGAAGTAAAAGTAGCCAATCCTGCAAAATGGAATTTTAGCATTGCACGAAATGATGTTTTGTGTGCAGGTGGCAAAACGGGCAATGCCACGGTTACGGTTTCTGGCGGTAAGCCTGTTTATTTCTACCAGTGGGATACCATTACCTGGATTTCGAAAAACAAAACAATAGGCAATACATACAAGAACCTTAAGGCGGGTTTATATAAGGTCTTGGTTACCGATGCCAACCGATGCCAGCAATCAGATACGGTGATGATTGCCCAGCCAGATAGCCTGAAAGCGAAGTTTAAAATAGATACCTACATCCGCTGTTTTGGTGATACCTCAGGACAAATTACAGCCACTGCCCGCGGTGGAACCGGCGTATACAATTACCTGTGGAACAACAATAAAAAGTATACTGATAAGACAGCTAAAAATTTGGCTGCCGGATGGTATGTCTTGCAACTAAGGGATGCCAACAGCTGTTTAACCAAAGACAGTATCTTCCTCGCCCAACCTGATGATATCAAGATTCAGATTGCGAAATTGATTAACCTGAATTGTTACAAAGACAAATCCGGATTTGCGGAAGTCAGCGTCAGTGGTGGAACTACCCCTCACTATGTGAAATGGGACAATGGTGGATATACTGCTCAGGGCTATACCAAGAATAACCTGGATGCCGGTAACCATTGGGTTTATATCCGGGATTTTCAAGGTTGTTATGATACGCTGAAGATAACAGTGGCGCAGCCGGATTCGCTTATAACCCTGTTTAAAAAGAGGCAGAATGTGCTTTGTTATAACGGGAACAGTGGATGGGCTGAATTTGAACTTGCAGGTGGAACACCGCCATACCGCTACGTATGGGAAAATGGAGATACCGTCAAGCGTTCCACCAAGTTGCTGGCCCAAAGTTATTGGGTACGATCTACCGACGCCCACGGATGCTTGCACAAGGATACCATTCAGCTTACCCAGCCTGCTGAACTGGATATTTATGTGAAAAAAACCGACAGTGTTTCTTGTAACGGGTTTAGCGATGGCCTTGCCGAAATTGCAGCAGTAGGAGGCAAGCTCCCTTATGGATTCTGGTATTATACCGGTAAAGACACCATCAGGGGCACCACCTTAAAGGGAGTTCCTGCACGGCAAATTCCATTTAAGTATGATGCCTATGTGCTCGATGCCAATGGCTGTATGGATTATACCCCAGTTTACATTAAAGAACCAGCAAAACTCCAGGTGCAAAGAAATGGTCAGGTGGATTTGATTTGCTACGGTGCCAGAACAGCATCCATCAGTATTGGTCCTAAAGGTGGAAATGGTGGCTATACCTACAACTGGAATTCATTGCCGAAACAGTACACGCCAACGGCCTCAAAATTGAAGGCAGGCAACTATATTGTAACCCTCAAAGATTATAAAGGCTGCACCGCGCTTGACACCTTTACCGTGAAACAGCCGGCCAAGAATCCGGTATTGACCAAAAACCAGGTGGCATTTTGCTATAACAGTGCCATACAGCTGGGTGCTTATCAGTATGAAGCAGATTCTGTCTGGTGGTTTGGTCCCAATAAGATATTGTTGAGCAAAGCCTACCCCAATTATGTTAAAACAAATGCTGTTTTTGCCGATTCAGGCCAGTATACGCTGATGGCAAGGGATAAGCAGGGCTGTTATGACACCACTAAGATTGCAGTTGTGATAAACAAATTGCCGAATGTAATTGCCTGGATTCAGCAGAATCCGCCGCATTGCAAGAGCGATACCATCACCTTGCGTTCGCGTGGTGCGGTTACTTATAATTGGGTTGGCCCCAATGGCTTCACCTCAGGGGTGCAAAATCCTAGCATCAGCGGGCTCACATTGTCCATGGGTGGCCTGTATTATGTTAGGGGAACCGATGCCAATACCTGTCAGTCATGGGATAGTGTAAAACTCAACATTGAAGACAATATCAACATCAGCAACGATCAACAGTTATGTGCAGGTGCTAACCTGATATTGGCGGGCTATGGCGCAGAAAAATACCGCTGGTCTGGTCCCAACGGTTACAGCAGCACCCTGCAAAGTCCCTTGATTACAGATATTGAAGATAGCATGTCCGGAAAATTCACCCTTTATGCCGTCGATAAATATGGTTGTAAGGACACCCTGACAACGCATGTTTTGGTCTATCCCCGTCCCGTTATTAAACCAGTGGCCACAGAACCTGTTTGCGCAGGAGAGCCATTGCACCTGTATTCAAATGGTGGTGGCAATTACCAGTATTTGTGGCAGGGACCTTTAGGATATTCCTCTGCAGATCCAAATCCCAAGGTGTCAACCTCTTCAGATAAGCAGTCCGGAACCTACAGGATGTTTGCCTCATATCAGGCCGATGCAACCAATATTTGCAAAGATTCCGCCAAGGTGAGTGCGAGGGTGTTTGCCGTTCCCCAGTCCAAGTTCATGCTCACGCCCCAGGCATCCGTTTATTTAACGGAGACCGAATACGAACTGAAGGATTTTAGCACTGCAGCAAACCGCTGGACCTATTATTTGAATAACCAGTACTGGTCTTCGAACCCCATTACCACGTTCAACCGTAACGATGCAGGCAGCCTCATTGTCAAGCAGGTGGTAAGTTCCAAAGATTTTTCAGTGTATTCCGGCAAGTATTGTATGGACAGCAGCCAGCAAGTATTCAACATTGCATACAAGCCGAAAACCTGGCTCCCAAATGCCTTTACCCCAAATAACAATAACAACAATGATTTCTTTTACCCAACCACCGTAAGCATTACTTCATATAGGTTGCGTATTTATGATCGTTGGGGAAATAAAATTTTCGACGAGGTAAACGGGAAGTGGAACGGGTTGGATAAGCAAGGCAATTATTATCCGGTGGGTGTGTATGGTGTATACTTAAATTATACCGACATCACAGGCCTGGAAAAAGAAATGAAGGGCAATGTTACCCTCCTGAGGTAAGTGATTAATTAACTTGCTCATTAGGTTGTTCGCTATTTGGCGAACAACCTTTTTTGCATACGCACCCATCAGTTAAAAACGAATACAGATTTATTAGTAATCCTGTATTGGCATAAAGCCAAATAACCATATGGTATTTGAGGGGAAAAGAGATAGGTTAATAATGGTTTTTGAAGGCAATGATGCCTTATGAACGGCATCTGTTGCTTTTACAACGGCTTAACCACAAAGGCCCAAACCTTGATTTTGACATCCACACCAACGCTGTAATTTTGGTTGCGCAGTCCCATGATAATCGTTTTGTCCTGATCCGCAGGGGTATCGAGGATATCGATATACTTATCGTGAATATTCTTGGTCTGTGGTTTTGAAATAAAGGCCTGAAAGTCGGAATTGGTGAAACTGAAACTATCTGCCTGGTCTGTAGTCATGAAAAAAATATCAGCATTTGATTTACCAATCTCTGTAAGGTTCAAGGCAGACAATAAACCCCAGGCATACGCAATAAAAGGATCCTTGGTGAGTTTTGATGCTGCAGCCGGCAAAATCACCTTGGCCAATGCATCCACAGGCTCGGGCCCTGCACCCATCCAGTATGCCCAATAAACCGTTCTGGGAGGCAGTTTAATCGTTCTGGTCATGATGGACTTGTTCGATATGATGGCTGTGCTGCGGGCTCCCAGCCTGAAAGTCTCCTCCACCAGCTGGTAAGGCACCACATAGTCGTTGTAGATAACAGGTTCTGGCTCTTTTTTGCAGGAATTTAACAACGTTAATCCAGCGGCCAGGGCTATGGTAAAAGCGGAAGAAATCCAATTTTTCATAGACACTCAATTATTTTATAGCTAAGCGCTGTATGGGTTATCAGGGGAGAATTGTCTTTCAGGTACCGTGCTTCATAGCCTACAGGCACACAACCTGTTCGGTGGTTGAACTGATAACCGTCGTTGATGAATTTATTGACATCATCCATTGTTTTCAGGGCTGTTTCCGGACCCGGAGCGGCCTCTACTGTTAATTGCAGGCTGGATACCAATTGCCTCTGCCCGGTGGTTAATGAACCTCCAAAACCGTTTAATATCAGTTCTATGCAAGTCTTGGTTTCCTTCTGGCTAAAGGCCGAAACAACCTTCACCAATGCAACACGACCATAGGAAACGCTGGATATGTAGGCCGGAGCATTGTCGGTGGTCAAAACCCGTTTCAAATCCGACACATTGACATTGGCACCAAAAAAACCGGATGGATTGGATGGATACTCAGCGCTTACGGTGAAGTAAATGTTCCTCACCAGCATATACATGGTTGTGAGCCCACTGGTGTTTATGCTTTGAAAACGGGCCTCCAGGCCGCCAGCCAGAAATCCAAAATTCAATCCCAAATCCACAAAAGCCTGGTTGGCAGAATAGGTGGTTTGAACATTTTGGTAGGTATAGGAGGGAGGCATGAACCAAAACAACTTGGATTTTTTATCAAATTCCGCCTGGTAGGCATTGTTGCTGGGGCTACTAAGGCCGAAACCGGTGGATCCAAGGGTTCCCTGAATGCTGTAGTTCATGTTGTCTCTTGGAAAATTGCCCAGCGATACCAAACGTCCACTATTTCTGATATAACTGCTCTGTATGATGTTTCCGGGCCATATATCAGCCTTGTCTTCGGTATAGAAGTAATCGAAGGAACTAAGCCGCTGTATGCGCTCGGCAGTGTAGGTTTTGCATTTGCTCGTTACCCCGTTAATCAGCACATCCTCCAAAGCGGTATCCTTGTATTTAATGCTGTTGGTTGGGATTGCAGTGGGTATGGGCACCTGGTCCACAGCTGTGTTGATGTCTGCCGCTGGTTTTATTGTTTCTGTTTTCTTTTTGCAGGAAAACAAAAATAAAGCAAATATTACCGCTGTGGTGTAGTTAATGTTTTTCATTACTGGCAACGGAAAGGGTCGTTTGAATCTCCCGGAATGACGGATTCTGCTTTGTGTCCAATAGGAACAGCGTAAAAAATAAGCCGAGAAGCAGCTCGGTCGAGACCTGAATGTGTTAAAAACCCCGGTGCTGTTCTCATTTGTCTTACAATAATAAGCAGGGTGCAAACAAAATGCCAAATTCCATTATGGGCGAATAATTGAGGCTCGTACTACATTTTAACAGTTGATTATTTTGTAAGATTCAATTTTATTTCCTATATTCGTGTTGTACACCCCTCTCATATTTGATGTAAACACCCCTTTGTGCTCCCCAATGTCGGAAACCGTGGCCCAACTGCCCGGGGTTCGTTCTTTGACCGGGAGCACCGTTAAAAAGGCCAGGGATGGCCAGGTGCGTATTTGAAATTCAATTGCCCCATTTTCGGCACCTAACATCCCTTACATCATGAAAGAAAACCCTGCTATTTACATTCCTGTTCTTAAATCAACGGTTACCCTGGGCAATCCCGTTTTGCACGTGCGCTACCTTTGGCACGTTAACTATAATCAGCATAGCTGCAACTGGCTAATCGCCAAACAAGGCCTTGTTTTGCCCCGAAATGGCGCCGTATTTGCCCATAATGCGCTGCCAACCTTCGAAGGCATGTTTCCCTACTTCGTGGATAAACACGACTATTGGTTTCCAAACCGCCGCAAAGATGGCGCCCGGTTCGATGCATACAGCTTCTGGCGTATCGATACGCAGCGTTGCCGTTTTCCATGGTATGCCGATCCGGGTATGCAGTCCGATGCCGAATTTTTGGGCCTTCCGGCACACCATTACCTGTGCACGCCAAATGCCATTCCACCAGAGGCGTTAAGGTTGTTTGGTTTTAACCTGGACAATTACCTTTTTAGAAATCCGCGCATCATCAAAAGGGAAGGGAGCCTGCATGTGCGCCCGGTTCGCAGCGATTTCGACACCCTGGTGCCGAATACAGAAATCAACAATTACATCCGCAAGGCAGCTTAAAAGGGCTGCATGTTGCAAAAAAAAGAGGCGGATGTTTATCCGCCTCTTTCTTCATGTAAAATGGAATATTATTTTGCAACACCAACGCTGCGTTTCTCGCGGATAACGGTAATTTTCACCTGTCCGGGATAGCGCATTTCTGTCATGATGCGTGTGCTGATTTCAAATGCCAGGGTATCTGCCTGATCATCCGTGCTTTTTTCAGCACTCATGATGATGCGCAACTCGCGGCCCGCCTGAATGGCAAAAGCCTTTTCTACGCCGGGATAACCCAGGGCCATGGTTTCCATGTCTTTGATACGCTGAACGTATTGTTCGTCGCCGCGGCGGGCACCGGGACGTGATCCTGAAATGGCATCGCAAGCCTGAATAACAGGGCTCAGCAAGCTGGTCATTTCTATTTCATCGTGGTGGGCACCCACAGCGTTAATTACTTCAGGGTGTTCGCCATACTTTTCGCACAGTTTCATACCCAGCAATGCGTGTGGCGTTTCCTCGTCGGAATCGGGAACTTTACCAATATCGTGCAGCAGACCTGCGCGTTTTGCAAGTTTCACGTTCAATCCCATTTCGGCAGCCATGGTGGCGCAAAGACGGGCAACCTCGCGGCTGTGTTTCAGCAGGTTCTGTCCGAAACTGCTGCGGAAACGCATGCGGCCTACGTAGCGGATCAGCTCAGGATGCAAACCGGTAATTCCGAGGTCTACAACGGTTCTTTCGCCCCATTCCACAACTTCTTCCTCGATTTGCTTTTTGGTTTTTTCCACTACTTCCTCAATGCGGGCAGGGTGGATACGGCCGTCTTTGATAAGGCGTTCCAGCGATACCCGTGCAATTTCGCGGCGGATAGGGTCGTAACAACTCAATACAATGGTTTCCGGGGTGTCATCAATCAGGATTTCCACTCCGGTGGCTGCTTCAAACGCTTTGATGTTACGGCCTTCACGACCGATGATGCGGCCTTTTACGTCGTCATTTTCCAGCGGGAATGAAGTTACGGTATTGTCTATGGCTGTTTCTGCAGCGGTACGCTGTATTGTTTGAAGCACAATGCGCTTGGCGTCGCGGGTGGCGCTGAGTTTTGCCTCTTCCACAATGGTTTTGGCAATGGATAGCCCTTCGTTGTGGGATTTGAAGCGGATGTTTTCCAGCATTTGCTCTTTGGCTTCTGCGGCGCTCAATCCTGCCATTTTTTCCAGTTGCAGCAGTTGTTGTTCACGCATGGCTTCCACATCACGCTGTTTGTTTTTCAATCCCTCCATCTGCGCATCAAGGGTTTCGCGGGATTTGGTGAGATCATCTTCTTTCTGCTTCACTTGCTGCAGTTTCTGATCCCAACTTTGTTCCTTCTGGCGGATGCGGTTTTCCGCATTCGACATTTCCTGGTTGCGGCGGTTTACTTCTTTTTCATGCTCGGATTTCAGGGACATGTATTTCTCTTTTGCCTCTAAAATCCTGTCTTTCTTGATGTTTTCTGCCTGAAGTTTGGCTTCCTCGATAAGGCTGCCGCGTTCTGTTTCTAATTGTTTACGCCTTAGCAGCACAAATACTACATATCCCAATGTTAGGCCTATGATGATGCCTGCCAGGCTAAATACTACGATTTCCATGTTGTTTTACTCCTTCTCTTTTTAGTTGTTAGTAGAAGGCACTCAAGCAATTAAACGAAGAAAAATGATGCCTCGATCAATAACCTTGCAGCAATGTTTCCAATTGTTGCAGTTCCTGTTCCAGTTCGGGGTTTCCTGCCTGTTTTTCTGCCCTCAGGCGAAGCAGTTCTCCCGTATAGTCCAGAGCCGCCCAAGCCAGGCGGTCGGTTTCATCACCAGCATGGAAGTTTTTGAAATCATCCATGCGTTTATTCAGCATCCGGGCGGCCATTTTTACAAATTCCTCGTCCTGAGCAGCAACCTTTAAGGGCAATACCTTACCTGCTATAGCAACGCGTACGGGAATTTTTTCTTCTGGACGCACGTTTAAATTTATTCGTTTAACAGATCAATGCACCTGTCAATTTCCTTGATTAATTCGTTCACTTTGGTTTTCATTTCCGCGGTGTCGGAATCTTCCAAGGTTAAATTCTTTGCAAGTTTAATCAATTTATTTTGTTCTGTAAGCTCCGACAAGGTATTTTTTTGCAATTCTACCGTGCGTTCCAATGCAGCAATGCGGTCCCGCATGGCATCATTTTCACCTTTGACAAGGGAATTTTCCTTCAGCAGGTTCTCCACTTTATCCCGAACGGCTGCAAGCCTGATGCTTAGGTTTTCCATGTGCTTATTTGCGAATTAGTGCGCCTGCTTCCTGCTCAAAGGCTGTCATCAAGGTTTTCATGGCTTCGTCGGCTTCCACGTCGGTAAGGGTTCTGTCTGCCACTCCCAGCGAAAACGAAATGGCTACGGCTTTCTTGTCCGCATCCAGGGGTTTGCCTTCAAACACATCAAACACATTTATTTCCTGCAAGATACCAATTTTTTTGCTGAGGGCGATTTTTTCCAAATCCCCATAAGCAACGGATTTCCCAACCACAAGGCTCAAATCCCTGCGCATGCGCGGGAATCGAGGTGGTTCTGCGGTTTTGAAGCCTTCGGGTCTTTTGTTGCCCGCAATGGCGCTCCAGGCAATCTCTGCATACCAGCAATCGCCTTCAATATCATATTGTTGTGTCAGCTGGCTATTCACCCTGGAAAGGTTCCAGCTTCCGGGTTCGGGGCATGAACCTGTGGCATACATAACCGCTTGGCTGGCTTCTTTTAAATCATAGAAATCCAGTTTTTTTGGTTTTTGTTGCCAACTTTCTGCCGTGGCATTGCCCAGCATAAGCATCCCCAGCATTTCTGTTTCTTCAAAACCATTTTTCACAGAACGGTAAACGCGGCCAAACTCATAGAATTTAAGGTCTGTATTTTTACGGTTACGGTTGTATTGTGCACTCTGCAGCATGCCGGGCAGCAACGATGACCGCATCACTGCCATGTCGGAACTGAGTGGGTTGCTAAGTTGCACCGGTTGCTCGGAAAATGCCTGCTGTGTGGCCTGTGATCCTAAACTGTTGTTCACAATCTCGAAAAATCCGTTGGATTGTAGGGCTCTTGCCGCTTTTTCTTTGAGTTTTCGCTGTCCGGTTCCCGAAAAACTACCCAGAGAAACCTGCATTTTCCCATCCATAGGCACATGGTCAAAGCCATAAATGCGCATGATTTCTTCCACCAGATCTACTTCATGCTCAATATCGTTGCGCCATGAGGGGGTGCCAATATGGTAATTTTTTTCACCCATCGGGGTGATGCCAAATCCAAGTTGCCTGAGGATGTTGAGGCAGCTTTCGTCGTCGATGTCAATTCCGGCATAGCGGCGGAATTTGTCCAGGTTTAGGTTTATTGGCTGGGTTTGGAATGGTGCGGGGTAATGGTCGCTCAAGCCCATAATTTGGCCTCCGCCTATCTCGGTAATCAGGTGTGCTGCCCTAAGCGCGGCATAGCGGCATATTTCTACATCGGTTCCACGCTCAAAACGGAAAGAGGCATCGGTATTCAGGCCATGGTGGCGGGCTGTTTTTCGCACTTTTCCCGGATGAAAACAGGCACTTTCCAGCATAATGTTGGTTGTATGTTGCTGAACGCTGCTGTTTAATCCGCCAAAAACTCCGGCAAGCGCTATGGGGCCTGCCGCATCGGCAATGATGAGGTCTTGTTCGTTCAGTTCACGCGCTGATTTGTCCAGGGTGGTGAGGGTTTCGCCATGGCTAGCCATACGCACGGTAAGTTGTTTTCCCTCAATGCTATCCGCATCAAAGGCATGAAGCGGCTGGCCAAGCTCGTGAAGCACGTAATTGGTGCAATCTACCACATGGTTGATGGGCTCAACACCAATGCTGCGCAGATGGTCCTGCATCCATGCAGGCGCCTGGGTGATGGTAACGCCTTTTATCTCCACAGCAACGTAGCGCTGGCAGAGTTCGGAGGATTGAATATGAATGCTGAATCCGGATGGATTGCCGGAAAATGCCGGTACCTGCGGCAAGGTGACAGGAACGTTGAACAGGGCTGCAACATCGCGCGCCACACCAAGATGCGAAGCGGCATCGCCACGGTTGGCGGTAAGGCCAATATCCAGGACGGTATCGGAGGTAACCTTGAAATATGCTGCAGCAGGCATGCCCACTGGCGCATCAGCAGGTAAAATCCGAATGCCGTCGTGGGAGGTTCCCAGGCCGCACTCATCATCGGCGCAAATCATGCCGCGGCTGATTTCGCCACGGATTTTTGCTTCGCCAATGGTGAAACTTCCTTTTCCGGGAACGGTTACCTCAGTGCCGGGTATGGCTACTATGACCTTTTGCCCGGCAGCCACATTGGGTGCGCCGCATACAATGGGTTGAAGTTCGCCGGTACCAATATCCACGGTAGTAACGCTTAGCTTGTCGGCATTGGGGTGTTTTTCGCAGGTTTTAACCTCGCCAATAACAAAACCGCGCAATCCACCGGGAACAGATTCTGCCATTTCCAGGTGTTCTACCTCCAGGCCCGATACAGAGAGACGGTCTGCGACGGTTTGTGCCTGAAAATCGGCACCGATAAATTGTGTTAACCAGTTAAAGGAAATACGCATGGGTTGCAAAGATAATTATTAGAATGGGTTTACCGTGTTTGGCGAATTATTCAAAATCCTTTACAATGGCCAGTTTAAACCCTGGTGGCTTATTTGCCGCTATTTTCGGTGCTTCGAAATAAAAAACTGGGTTTGTCTGGTTCCCATTAATTTTGCGTGGAATGCAATTCTTTTTTCGCCTCATTTCCTATTTGTTTTACCCCGGAACCATGGCCATGCTGGGCGTGAGTATGGTGTCGGCCGGAGAAACGGTAACGGTAGATTTGTGGTTACTGATAATCGCTGGATTTATTGTTTTGCCGCTGTTGCTGTTGTTTGCTTTGTTCAAAGCCGGAAAAATTGACAGCATCCACATTCCCATCCGGGGCCAGCGCAATTTGATGTATGGCATTTCTGTGGGGCTGGCAGGGCTAACCACATGGTTGTTGTTTTGGCAGATGGGTCAAATGGTATTTATCTGGTCGCTTTGCATGACTACCGTGCTGGCAGGTGTAGGTTTTTGCAATGCTTTGGGATTGAAGGCAAGCGCGCACATGGCTGGCAGTGGCGGTCTACTGGCGTGGAGCTTTGCATTGGCAATGCCCGGCTATTTGCCAGGCTGGATATGGATTTCCACGGTCTGTATTTGTTGCCTGGTTTATCTGGCCAGAAAAGGATTGTCGGCTCACAGCCATTTAGAACTTTTGGTGGGGTTTTGCCTTGGTTTTATTCTTACATTTGCAATGGCTACTTAGTCACTTTGCATGGAATCTTTAGCAGTTTTGTACGAAAAAACGGGCAACATTGCCCGCATCACCTTGAACCGTCCGGATGTTTTCAATGCATTCAACGACGATCAGAGCTATCAGTTGCAGGATGCGCTGAAGCAGGCCACCAAAGATGCGGAGGTCCGTGTAATTGTGCTCACAGGGGCCGGGAAAGCATTTTGCAGCGGCCAGGATTTGAAGGCCATTGCCGGCAGTAAAAACCGAAGCCTAAGCGAAAGCCTTTATAAGCGTTACAATCCCATCATCCGCGCCATGCGCGAAATGCCCAAGCCGATAATCTGCAGGCTTAACGGCGTTGCTGCGGGTGCAGGCGCCTCCCTGACCTTGGCTTGCGACTTTATTGTGGCGGCTGAACATGCTTCTTTAATTGAAGTGTTTGTTAATGTGGGTTTGGTTCCCGACAGCGGAAGCAGCTACTTTCTCCCCAAAGCCATTTCACCTGCGAGGGCATTTGAAATGTGCACCATGGCCGGAAAAGTTACCGCTCAGCAAGCCCTGGAATGGGGTTTAATAAACAGGGTTGTATCTGCAGATCTGTTGGATGAAACTGTTGCTGGCATTGCCGAGTACTATGCCAATGCCCCAACCATGGCTATCGGGATGATAAAACAAATGCTGAATAAAGCGGCCTATTCCGACCTGGAAACCATGCTGCAATACGAGGCCTATTGCCAGGAAATTGCCGGTCGCAGCGAAGATTACCGCGAGGGCGTTACGGCGTTTAACGAAAAAAGAAAACCCGAATTTAAAGGGAAATAAATGATATGAGAAAATCACTGTACCTAATTGTTGGCTTGCTGGCTGTGATGTCTTTGCAGGGACAAGACTTGAAAATCGAACGCTGCGGACATGACATGGTGATGGAAAAGCTGGAAAAACAATATCCGGGTTTTAAAGCCAGCTACGACAAAGCTTATATTCAATCGCTTGCCGCTCCAAGGGTGCTTCCACGAAAGCTTAAAATTGTAGATACCACCTACCTCACAGACACTGTATATACGATTCCTGTTGTGTTTCACATCCTCTATAACACTACCTTGGAGAATATTCCTGATAGTTTGGTATTTAATCAGCTGGAAGTGCTAAATCAGGATTTTCGACGGCTGAATCCGGATACCGGCAAAACCCGCAGTATATTCAAAAGC
Organism: Flavobacteriales bacterium; assembly: GCA_947487055.1. Taxonomy (GTDB): domain Bacteria; phylum Bacteroidota; class Bacteroidia; order NS11-12g; family UBA955; genus RGEC01. The sequence continues at coordinate 34,279 of CANKVN010000005.1, read as the reverse complement.
CGTGCAGGAAATGTCCGTTTTAAATTTGAGCTTGCCAAGGTAGATCCAAATGGCAACGCAACTACGGGTATCGTGCGCAAGAGTTCCACAAAGACAAATTTCAGCACCAATTCCGATAATATTAAATTTACTTCTCAGGGTGGCGACGATGCCTGGAATGCAGCAAAATACCTGAATGTGTGGGTGGGTGATTTGCAGGTGCCCAGCCAGGGTAGTTTGGTTCTGGGTTATGCTTACCCGCCTTATGGCCATCCCAACTGGCCAAGTAATTATTGGACTGCAAACAGCAATCAGGGGGTGGTTATTCATTATGCTGTTTTGGGTCGTAACAATCCACGCGCTACCGGATCATTAGTCAATAGCCGCAAAGGCCGCGTAGCAACGCATGAATTTGGACATTTCTTTGGGCTTCGCCATATCTGGGGAGATCCGGTATTTACATCCGGGTGCTCTGTTGATGATTACCTGTACGATACGCCAAATCAGGGTAGCAAAAGCAATTTTGATTGTAATTTATCCGCCAATACCTGTTTTGATGCACAAAACGATTTGCCTGATATGGTGGAGAATTATATGGATTATAGCTCAGAATCCTGCCAGAATATGTTTACCCGTCAGCAAGTGCAAATTATGCGCTCTGCTATTCAGAATTACAGGACTGCCTTGCCAATTAAGATTGAAGTGGTGCAAACCATGCGCATTTTTGATACGGTTGTTTACAATGATGTGAAGCTGTTTGCACGAAACAACGAACAAAAAGTGGTGGTGGAAGTTACCAATGAAGAATTGCTGAATGTATTAAATCTGGATGTGTACGATGCTTCCGGAAGGGTTGTTTTGCAAAATGCCCCCATCAGCCGCAACGAGCAGTTTATTTCAACCATCAGGTTTGCTCCGGGTGTATATATTTTTCAGCTGAAAAGGGCAGATACCCAAAAGCCTGTAAAAACTGAAAAGCTATTCATCAATAAAAATTGAGCAGCGGAAAATTATTTCTGGTAGCCACACCGGTTGGCAATTTGGGTGATATTACCTTCAGGGCTGTAGAAGTCCTGAAATCGGTGGATGCCGTATTGGCCGAAGACACCCGCACCAGCAGGGTGCTATTACAGCATTATGATATCCAAACGCCGCTTGAGGCCCTGCATCAGCATAATGAACACCACCGGCTTGCAGGGATTTTGGATCGCCTCAACAGGGGTGCAAAACTTGCACAAATATCCGATGCGGGTACGCCCGGTATTTCCGATCCCGGATTTTTACTGGCCAGGGCTTGCATGGAGCAAGGCATACCTGTGGAAGTCATTCCAGGGGCAACAGCATTTATTCCGGCGCTGTTAAAAAGTGGATTTGCCCTTCATAGATTTGTATTTGAAGGGTTTTTACCCCCGAAAAAAGGCCGCCAAACGCGCCTGAAACAGATACTCGAAGCCCCCGATACCGTTGTTTTTTACGAAAGCCCGCATAAGATTCTGAAAACGCTTCAGGCCATCAGTGACCTGGGCGGAGCCGAACGTAAAATTAGTGTTAGCCGGGAACTGACCAAAAAATTCGAGGAAACCATCAATGGTTCGGTGGCGCAATTGATCCTGCATTTTACCAAAACAGCGCCCAAAGGCGAGTTTGTTGTGGTGATCCAAGGTTTGCATTACAATCAGGACAACGACGATGAATCCTAAATGGAAATGGCTGTATTACCTGGTTGCACCGGGTTTGATGCTGTGGTTGGCATGGCCGCCAATTGGAATATTTGTGTGCTTATTTTTGGGTTTTATTCCCTTATTTCAACTGGAAGAAGATTACCGGGATAAGCAGACATGGAAATGGTGGTTATTGTTATACGGAGCCCTGTTTTTTTGGAATTTGTTTACCACCTGGTGGGTTTGGAACAGCACGGGCGTGGGCGCAGCGGTTATGCTCTTGCTCAATTCTCTTTTCATGACCATTCCGTGGATGCTTTATCGCCGTGCTGCGCGCAAATGGGGCGACCCTGCAGTTTATCTGCTGGTGGTTTTTTGGTTGCTGTATGAATACCTTCATCACCGCTGGGATTTAAGTTGGCCGTGGCTTACGCTTGGCAATGGACTCGCATCAGCGCCCTGGCTGGTTCAATGGTATGATATTACCGGTACTCTGGGTGGATCGGCTTTTATCCTGGCCATGAATGTGCTGATCTGGAAGGCCTGGAAAACCAGACAGAAATTTTATTATATCATCGCTCCCGGGCTGTTTGTGTTTGTTTGGTTATCTTCGGTTTTCAACGCCTGGAAATGGCAAAAAACGGTAACCCCGGATAGGTCTCTTAAGGTTGCCCTTTGCCAACCCAGTTATGATCCCTGGAACGAAAAATTTGTGCGGGAATCTTCCGATATGGTGGCGGAGATGATGGCCCTCAGCAAAAGGGTTGTCGATAAAAATACATACCTGTTGGTATGGCCGGAAACCAGCATCACCGCCTCGGTGGATGTGGACCATGCCAAACAGCACCCGGATGTTGCTGCGCTCTTTCAATTTTCGAGGCAATTTCCGAACCTGAATATCCTTACAGGAGCCGATATGCAGCAGGTGTATGAAAATTGCACTGTTCGGCCCAATGAAACGGCCCGCAAGACCCAGGATCCTACCCTGTGGTGGAACGCCTACAACAGTGCGTTTTGGCTAAACCATAATGGTTCTGTTGACTGGTACCACAAAAGTATTTTGGTGCCGGGAACTGAGCAGATGCCTTTTGTGCAGCATTTCCCCTGGATAGAAAAACTGGCCATTCAGCTGGATGACAATTCCATCACGGGCAGCCTGGGAAAAAGTCCTGCTCCATGGGTGTTTGATGCAGGAGGGTTTAAGGCAGCGCCCATTATTTGTTATGAAAGCATTTATGGCGATTATACAGGTCGATTTGTGAAGGACAGCGCCGATCTGCTCTGCATCATCACCAACGATGCGTGGTGGGGAAATACGCCGGGGTATAAACAGCATCTGGCTTACGCACGCTTGCGCGCCATCGAACACCGTCGTTGGGTTGTGCGCAGCGCCAATACCGGAATATCGGGTTTTATCAATCCCATGGGCACCTTAATCAAGGAAACCCAATGGTGGCAAAAAACGGCGGTTTCTCATACCCTGGAAATAGACAGTAAAAGGAAAATGACCTTGTACACGCGTATGGGAGATACCGCATGGCTAATCATTTTTAGCAGCATTTGCCTTTTATTGGGGGTGTTGTATCACCTCAAATTGAGCCGTAAAAAAGCCTAAACCTTTCTGGTGATGCTTCTTATCACATCAAAGCCCTGGAAAAACTCTTTGGCAATGATGCGCAACATGGTGTAAACGGGAGCTGCTAAAATCATTCCACCCAATCCGGCAATCTGAAAACCGGCCAGAATTACAAAAAACAATTCCAGGGGATGCAGCTTTAAACTGTTTGAAAAAATGAGTGGATAGGAAAATAGATTATCCAGCAAAATGGCAATGCCGTAAACCGTGGCAACCTCCATCAAGTGGGGTAAAATACTGCTGTAGAAATCAGCGCCAATATGTCCGCCAATGCTGAACAGCAAGGCAAATGAAAGGCCGAGCATGGGTCCGACATAACTGATTAAATTAACGAGCCCTGAAAAAACGGCGATTGTGAGCGCATACTTTTCTCCGAATATGCTGAGGCCAATAAAAATATAGGATCCAAATACCAGCACTTGCAGAATAAGGCTGCGGAAGTATTTCCCCAGCAGTTGGTTTATGCCCCTCAACACCTTTTGAACCCTGGGCTCAATTTTGTCCGGTGTTAGTGTGTGTATCAGTCGATAGATGAGAAATTTCTCTTTGAGAAAGAAAAAAGTGATGAACAGCACCGAGAAAATCCATCCACCCACTGTGCTTAATCCGCCAATAACCTGGGTTATGGTTTCCCGCAGATTGCCTGTATTCAGCCACTTCATGAACTGCGCTTTGATGGTTTCCTGTGTAAATACGGAATCTTCAAAGCCCCATGTTGTGAGGTATCGCTGAAAGTCGCTGATGGGTTGTCCGAAACTGCGTTTAAAACCTTCGTGCGATATGTGGCTGATGGTGTCTGCCTGTTCCAGCAAAGGAGGCACAATAATCCTTGCCAAGCCAATGATGGAAGCCAGCAGCAGCAGGATTATCACCGTTGCATAGGTCCACCGCGGAAGGGGTTGTTTTTTCCAGGTGATTTTCTGTTCCATCAACTGCATCAGCGGTGCAGCAATAAAATTGAGGAGCGCTGCTACCAGGAAATAGGCAATAACGCTGCGGAGAAACCAAGCCGCAAAACCAACGGCAACAATGGCCGCCCAGGTTGCAATTTGCTTACGATTCAGGCTCAATGTGGCTATCCTGATTGTCGGTCACTTCAGTTGTTGAAGGGGCTTCAGGTGCGGGTGTTTCCTGCGCAGGAACTTCGTTTTCGTTCGCTTTTACGTCAAATGGTCTTCTGCCAATTAAACGCTCCAGGTCAGACTTAAACAGGATTTCCTTTTGCAAGAGCTCTTCTGCTACAGATTTTACGGCCTCCTTTTTATCGGTAAGCAGGGTTTTGCAGCGCAGGTAAGCTTCGCCCACAATGCGTCTCACTTCCTCGTCAATCATCTCGGAGGTTTTGTCGCTGTATGGTTTCTGATAGCCGTATTCTCCTTGAGGATCGTAGAATGAAAGGTTTCCTACCTTTTCGCTCATACCGTAAATGGTTACCATGGAATAGGCCATTTTGGTAATGCGTTCGAGGTCGTTTTGTGCACCTGTGCTGATTTTTCCGAAGAAAAGATCTTCTGCTGCACGGCCACCAAGGGTCATGCACATAGAATCCAGCAATTGCTCGGTGCGGTAAAGGTATTGTTCCTTTGGCAAATACTGCGCATAGCCCAGCGCTGCAACACCGCGGGGAACGATGCTTACTTTCAGCAATGGATCTGCATTCTCCAGGAACCAGCCTGCAATGGCATGGCCTGCTTCGTGGTAGGCTACAATTTCTTTTTCTTCAGGTGAAATGATTTTATTTTTCTTTTCCAAGCCACCAATCACGCGGTCAATGGCATCCTGAAAATCCTGCATGTCTACATGGTCTTTTTCGTGCCTTGCAGCTATCAGGGCAGCCTCATTGCACACATTGGCAATTTCAGCACCGGCAAAACCGGGCGTTTGTGCGGCCAGTTTGTGAGCGTCCACGTCGGATGATAATTTGGTAAGGGGCTTCAGGTGAACCTTGAAGATTTGTTCCCTGCCTGCCAAATCGGGCTTGTCAACGGTAATTTGCCTGTCAAAACGTCCTGGGCGCAGCAAAGCACTGTCCAGGATGTCCGGGCGGTTTGTTGCAGCCATGATGATAACACCGCTGTCGGTTCCAAATCCGTCCATTTCTGCAAGCAACTGGTTCAAGGTGTTTTCACGTTCATCGTTGCTGCCTTGCACGAGGTTTTTACCCCTTGCACGTCCAACAGCATCAATTTCGTCGATGAAGATGATGCAGGGTGCTTTTTCCTTGGCTTGTTTAAACAAATCGCGGACACGGCTTGCACCGACACCCACAAACATTTCTACAAAATCCGAACCCGAAAGGGAGAAGAAAGGCACGCCGGCTTCGCCTGCAACAGCTTTTGCCAGCAAGGTTTTACCGGTACCGGGAGGGCCTACCAGCAATACGCCTTTGGGGATTTTGCCTCCCAGGTTGGTGTATTTTTTAGGATTCTTCAGGAAGTCAACCACTTCCATTACTTCTACTTTGGCTTCTTCCAAACCGGCTACATCCTTGAAAGAAATGTTTACCTTGGTGTCTTTGTCAAACAACTGAGCGCGTGCGCGGCCAATGCTGAAAATATTGGAACCACCGCCGCCTCCGCCACCTACGCGGCGAAACAGAACGCTCCAGAATATGAGGAAAATACCAATGAAGAACAACCACTGAAACAGCTGTCCCACAATGTCGCTATGCGATTCATACTTTATAGGAGGGATGTTGTTTTCGAGTTTTTTATCCTTCAGTTCGTCTTTAAGGTCCTTGATTTCATTGTTGAAATAACCCTTTTCAATTTCAAAACTGTAATTTGCCTGGTCTCCGCCCAACAAATCTTCCTTTTTTGTTTTGCTTTTGTGCTCCTCTTTCTGAGCGGCATCTTTCTTCAGGTAAACTTCAACGACTTGTTCGTTTACGACAACCAATTTGTCTACATCACCCTGGATAATCATTTGTTTCACATCACTCCAGTTGCTGCTAAAGCCGGTGCTGCGCGGGAAAAAGGTTAAAACCAGCATCACAATAAAGATGATGCCATAGATCCAATAAGGGTTGAAACGGAAGCCGCCTGGTTTTTGCTTAGGGTTTTTGTTTTCGTCCATTTTACAATATGTATGGTTAAGGCAATAGTTGCGCCAAAACTATTTTCATCACAAATTTACAATTTAAACCTGCCATTACCATACGGTTTTGGCAAATGCCCCAAAGGAATAAAAAAACCCTGCTAAAATGGCAGGGTTTTATGATGTTAGACAGCTATTAATGTTGGATAACGGCTTTCCGTGTCCAGTTTGTTCCGCCCGTTTTGCCATGTATCAGGTAAATGCCGTTTGGCCAGTTTTGGGTGTGGATGCTGATGACATCGTCAGGTTGTTTTTGGATAAATACCTGACGGCCCAGGGCGTCGGTAACTTCCAGGTATTCCATTTTTTTAGCCCCAACAAAGAGTTGGTCTGTTGCAGGATTTGGGAAAACGACCACGGCATCCAATGATTCAGAAATACCTGTGCTGTTGGACACCTGTGCCTTTATTTGCAATTCCATACGCTTGTTGGTAAATAGCCTGTAGGCGCCTGCAGCAAGGGTTATGGGCATGTTTTTGTTGGTAACACGCATGCTGTCCCCACCGAATACTTCATACCATTTACCGGTATCCTGAAAGTCGTAGGTGGTGTTTACCGATTTTACATCAGTATTGGCAATCACATGCACGTAATGATCATAATATTGTAACCAACCTTTCTTAACGGTGCTGCCCAAATCAAAGTTGTTGTAAATGGTTTGAAAAATAGGATACTTGTTGCGTAAATTCATCATGGTGGCGTATACCGTATTCAGCCTCTGGCGGTCAGCATCTGCAAGATAGTTCCAGCGAATGGGTTTTTCACCGGTTCGGCCATTGGTGTTAATGCCTACATCATATCCCAGTTCGCCAAATTGCCATACCATTTTAGGTCCGGGAACGCTAAAGAATAAAACAGCCGCCATTTCGCAACGCTTGAGGCCGGTGGCAGTTTGTTTGATGTTATAGGAACCGTTGATATTGCCAAAGTTGATGTTTTTGTACATCATTCGCTCTTCGTCGTGGCTTTCCATGTAAGAAACAAGCCTAGGATTGCTCCAGCCCCTGCTTTTGTAATTGCTGAACCATGAAAGATCATAGGAGTAGCCCATGCTTACTTCGGTATAAGCTGCGTTTCCATTGCCCCACAGCATAAATCCTTCATTGGCCAGTTCTGTCTCTTCGCTGTTGTCTGCAAAATGTTCTAAAATCAACAGTGCATTGTTGTTGTAGGTTCTGATTGCATCGCGCATGCGCTTTAGTAAATAGATCCTGCTGCCATCATATTGGCCCCATGCGGATGTGTTGCCAAGGGTATTTTTCTGGGTGAAACCTTTGGAAAGGTCAAAGCGGAACCCGTCTGCTTTAAATTCTGTGAGCCAATGTTTAATAACACGGTCCATGTATTGCTGGGTCGCCTGGCTTTCATGGTTAAAATCATACCCGACATTAAAATCGTGCTTGGCTACCGGATTCAACCATGGATTATCATTTGCAGGTTGGTTTAGGGCGCTGTTCCAATACATATGACAGAGGCTGCTTTGGCCAAAAACATGGTTAAAAACAACATCCATAATGACAGCAATCCCCTGCTTATGGCACTCGTCAATAAAGGCTTTCAGCTGGTTTGCATTGCCATAATATTTATCCAGGGCCATGTGGTAGGAAACATTGTAGCCCCAGCTGGAATTGCCTTCAAATTCATTTACTGGCATCAGTTTTATGGCAGTAACCCCCAGTTTTTTAAGGTATGGGAGTGTGTCTTTCAGCACCGTAAACGAATGGGCGGCAATAAAATCGCGGATGTGCAGTTCGTAGAAGTTAAGGTTGCCCGAATTGCGAACGGTGAAGGTATCGTGTTTCCACGCAAAGGCCGATTTGCCGGGAGAAATAACCGAAACCAGGCCGGTGCTTTTACCTGAGGGATAAGCAGGTAATCCGGGGAAATCAGCCTTGTTGATGAAGCCATCATTCCAGTTATCAAGGACAAGTTCACTAAGCGGATCTGCTTCACGCAGCAGGCCTTCAACCAAATACTGGTAGCCATACTGTTGCCCTTTTTTAAGTCCAGAAACCTGCAGCCACCAACGGTTACCGTCAGGTGTTTTTTTCATAAAATACGCCGGGAATTGCTGCCATCCGGTGAAATCACCGGTTACATAAATATATTTTTTGTTGGGGGCGTAGAGCGAGAATAATACTGTAGAATCGTTGATATAGTTTGCTCCGTCTGCCATTCCTGCGGGCAAATTTTCTGTTACGATTGCGGGATTTATGTTAATGAAAATGGTATCAAATGCGGTTAAACTGCCTTTTTGTACCTTCACCACATATTCATACCTGCCGGGCGCACGGCCTGTTAGGGTTTTGGCGTAAACCAAAGTGGTTTGCGTATCCAATTGGCTGCCATTTTCGTAAAAAGTAATTTTTGCTTTTTCCGAAGCCTTGGCTTCAAAGGCAATATTGTCGGTGCTTTCAAAAATGCCCGGAATTTCTGAAGGTTTGGTGAAACTTACTTTAAGTCCGGGTTGGTAAATGTCTGCATAAATGTCTGTCCCATCGGCATTTCGACCCACTTTATCACCGGCTTTGTTACGAAATACACAAGCAATTTTCTTTACTGTTTCTGTGCCAGGAACACCATAAAAAGTAGGAATATATATTTTAATCTTATAAATATTATTTCCTACATAGCTCATTTTTCTGGGTGCGTCATCGGTGCCCCAGACCCCTTTCACATAGCGCCAGTCGGAGAGCCCTGTGCTAATGTTTGTGATCACTCCGGTATGGATATAAACTTCAGGTGGCCCCAGATCTTTCAAGGCGCCATTGCCTTTACTGGCATCATAAAAGATGGTAACGCTGTCATTTTGTGTTGCGAATACCGGATCTAAAGTTACTTGTGCTTTAACAGGCAGATGCAGTATAAGCAGTGAAGCTAAAGTAAATAATCTATACATATTATATATATTCAAATATAACATAAAAAAAGGCAACTTCCTGTTATGAAAGTTGCCTTTTATTATTGAAAAAATCAATTATTCAAATACCAGGGTTGAAGCAGCTGAACTACCGTCAGCAGCGGTTACCTGAACGAAGTAAGTTCCTGCAGCAGGCTTCATAATGGTGCCATAATTAACACCTGCAGCAACATTATATTTTGCAATAACTTTACCGGAAATATCCATAACGGTAATGTTGTGTGCCATGTTTTTCTTGGTGAAAGAAACATTGGCAGAAGAAGCAGCAGGGTTAGGATAAATGCCGTTGAAAACCGCATTTGATTTTTTAACGCCTACATTCATAGGGACGTAAACCACACAGCTGTCGTATTTGTAGATGTTCACCACCACATCGGCAGTTGCATTGCTCAAATCTATGGTGCGGTTGGTACCACCAAGACCGTTGTCAGATCCGCAACCACCGGTTTTGAAATCACCTTTTTCACCGTCTGGATCGCCACCACGGCCGTTGAAGTATTTGTAGGCGTAGTTGCCTGGTGACATGCTCACGGTAAGTTCGTAAACATCATCTTTGTCAGCATCGGACAGGCGCAGGGTGTCTTTGCTCCAGTTGCAGAGGGATTTGCCGGCTACTGCATCTTGAAAATTACCAGCAACGTAAAGTCCTGCTGAGTTCACGATAACGTCGCCCATGTATACGCGGAAAGTAACATTGATAGGAGTTGACAGTGCAGGTATTTTGTAAGAAACGTCACCTGAAACAGCACCACCTACAGCTACAGTATACTGGCGGTTAGAGCCAACCAGTTTCCATCCGCACTGATTTTCAATACCCCATTCCCAGCTACCTTCTTCAATGTCAGATTTCAGGGTCCAAACATTGTCACCAGCAGTGGTGTCGCCATTGGTTCCATTATCAAACATGTCTTTGGCAGACCAGCTGAACATAGAGCCTTTCAATTTGATACCGGTTTCTTTTTTGCTCAAATCGCGAATGGTGAAAATTACAGGGTGGGTTGGTTTGCTTTTGGCAAGAACAATTTCTGTTTGTCCGGTAACTGCACCTGAAGCTACGGTGAATTTGTAGTTTGGGCTGCCGGTTGTAAGCCATGCACCGTCCTGGTCCACCGCACCCCACTCATAGGTGCCGTCTGCAACGCCTGCTACTTTCAAAGACCAAATATTGTCATTGGCAGTAGCGTCACCATTGGTTCCGTCGTCAAAAGCAGAAACTTCAGTCCAGTTGTTGAACATGCCTTTGAATTTGATGGCGGTTTTGTTTTTGTTGTTTTGGTCGTTCACCTTAAGGGTAACGTCCGCTTGTGCAAAGAGTCCTGTTGCAAGTGCAAATGCACCCAGGGTTAGGTAATGTTTAATCATTTTGGTTTAAGGTTTGGTAATATTAGCAAAACTAAAAAAGAATAAGTGTAATTCAGACACTTTCAAAAAAATATTTTTTCTTTGTTGAAAGAAATTTACCCAAAAGTGATGGTTTTTAAATTTTCCCAACGGCTGTTTTACGCCCTCTTTTTCTTATTTTCATTGGGTCTGCAGGCCCAATCAATTCAGCGGTGTGATCCTCCCTACTGGTTCAAGGAAATGGGTTGCGATACCCTGCAGCTTTTGCTTTATGGAGATGGAATAGACAAGGCAGAAATTCAGGTAAAAGGTGGGCCAAAAATCCTCAAAAGCGTTGCCGGCATCGGCAAAGGATACCGCTTGATATATGTAAAAATCAATTCAAGGAAACAGGGAGATTTCAGCATTAATTGCAATGTCAATCAACAGGTTAGCCGTTATTTATTCAGCATGAGGGAAAAGCCCCGGTCATCTGCCGCTATAGCAGCTTCGGACAGGATGTATTTGTTGATGCCGGACAGGTTTGCCAATGCAAATCCAGGGAATGACGATGTAAAAACCATGCTCGAAAAGGCAAACAGAAATGATTTACACGGCAGGCATGGGGGCGATTTGGCCGGTATTCAGCAAAGGCTCGATTATATAACAGATATGGGTTTTAACGCCCTGTGGATGACCCCTGTGCTGGAGAATAATCAACCTTCACAGAGCTATCATGGTTATGCCTGCACAGACCATTACCGTGTTGATCCACGCTACGGAAGCATGGAAGAATATATTGATCTGGCAAACAAATGCAGGTCAAAAGGGATTAAGTTTGTTTTGGATGTGGTATACAACCACGTGGGTAATGAGCATGCATTGTTTAAACAGCTTATTGCCAAAGACTGGTTTCATTTTAGGGATACATTTTTTCGTACAAATTATCGTGTTTCCAGTTTAAGTGATCCTTATGCCGCTGCGTCCGAGAAATCCACCATGTTGCATGGCTGGTTTGATAAACACATGCCTGACGTAAACCAGGATAATGTTCATGTTCAGCGATACCTGATACAAAATTCCCTTTGGTGGATTGCTGTTACACAAGCATCTGCATTGCGGGTAGATACCTATCCATATTCGCAACCCGGGTTTTTAAAGCGTCTCAATATTGAAATTAAAAGGGCATTTCCCCATTTGTTTATTTTTGGAGAAACATGGGAACATACCTTGGCTGCACAGGCCTATTTTGCCCCTTCGGTTTTTCAACCGAAATCGAAATCGATCGCCGGATTGCCGCATGCGGTCACTGATTTTCAATTCTGTTTCGGATTGCATCAAGCGCTCAACGAGCCATTCGGCTGGAATACCGGTTTGAGCAGGTTGTATTATTTGTTTGCCTCCGATCTGGTTTACCGCAATCCGCGAATGCTGGTAACGTTTGCGGACAATCACGATCTGAACCGCATGCATGCGGTGTTTGGTCAGGATATTTCCAAAACAAAAATGGCGCTTAGCCTGATGTACATGGGTAGGGGTATTCCCTGTGTTTTTTATGGCACTGAAATTCTCATGAAAGATACGGGTGCGCATGGTGCCATACGCCGGGATTTTCCGGGCGGATGGCCGGACGACGAAAAAAATGGCTTTAGCCCCGATGGTCGTACGGCTGAGCAACAGGAAATGTGCGATTATATCAGGCGGTTAGCCCAAATCAGGCAGCAATATGCGTCTTTGTTTACGGTAGGAAAACGCACCCAATATATCCCGGAGGACGGGGTGTATGCATTTTTTCTGGAAGGGGAGGAGGATGTTATTGGTGTGTTTGTTAATCAATCCAGCACACCAAAAGCCATTATTGCATCGCGGTATAGCGATATAAGAGCGGACTGGGCAAAAGGGAGCAATAATTTAACGGCAAATACAACCGGTTTTTATACCAGCGGTATTTCTCCCATGAGCACCACCATAATTCATTTTCCCCGCAAGCCTTAATCTTGTTTGTTATGGCTTTCAGGTAATAATGCTTTCAAACATTTCAGCCAAATTAGGGGCATTACTTACTTCACCTTAATCAGCTTTCCATCATTTACATAAATCATGGAAACGGCCGCCAGCAACATCATAAAACCACCGGTAACCAAAGCATAGATGGCATGATTGTCGAATAAATAAGTGACCATTGGGCCTGCAAGCAAGGCGCTCACAATTTGGGGGATGGTGATGAAGAAGTTGAAAATACCCATGTAAATGCCCATTTTGCCGGAAGGAATGCTTCCTGCCAGTATGGCATAAGGCATTGCAAGTATGCTGGCCCAGGCCATGCCGATACCAATCATGCTGTAGATGAGGACGCCAGGGGTTTGAATAAAGAACATGGAAATCAATCCTATACCACCGCAAATCAATGAAAAAGCATGGGTTTGTTTGCGGCCAATACGGCGCACTATGCTGGGTAGAATCAAGGCGTATATGGCACTAACACCGTTGTATATTCCAAATAGAATGCCCACCCAGTCGCCGGCGGTGTCAAAGATGTGTTTGGCGGAGCCGGTATATTGGCCGTTGATGGCGGGCAATCCATACGTGTTTTGGGCGATGCCTTTGGTGGTGTAAACCCACATACAAAACAGACCAAACCAACTGAAAAACTGAACCAGTCCCAGGCGCAGCATTGCTTTGGGCATTCTGCCAAAATCACGGAATATTTCCATGAGGCCGGCTTTCTCCTCATTGTTTGTGTTATTGCCGTGGTATTTGGCATATGTTTCGGGGTCATATTCTTTGGCGAAAAGCACGGTTACCAGAATGGTTCCGAGGAAAAAAACTGCCCCCAAATAGAAAGAATATACCACATTGTCTGCAACCTGACCATGCGGCGCCTGGTTGCTTATTCCGCCTACATTGGTTAGCAGCCATGGCAGCCAACTCCCGAGCACAGCGCCTATGCCAATCAGGAATGTTTGAATACTGAAGCCAAGGGTGCGTTGTTCATCGTTCAGGTTGTCGGCAACCAGCGCACGGAACGGTTCCATGGCAACATTGATACTGGCATCCATGAGGGCCAGAAAGGTGGCTCCAAACAGCAACGCTGATTTTCCGGCAAACCAGGCCGCGCTGTTAGGCAGGGCAACGATGGCTATGCAGCAAAACAATGTTCCTGCCAGGAAATAGGGTTTACGCCTGCCCATCCGGGTCCATGTTTTATCGCTGAAATAACCAATCAAAGGCTGCACGAGCATACCGGTAAGCGGAGCTACCAGCCAGAACCAGCTTAGCTGATGCACTTTGGCACCAAAATCTTCCAATATGCGGCTGGCATTGCCATTTTGAAGCCCAAATCCACATTGGATTCCCATAAATCCAAAGCTCATCCAGATGATTTGTAAGGCCGTAAGTTTGGGTTTTTTCTCCATAACCAAATTGAAGCGCAATCTAAGGATTAGCTTTCATAGTGTCAAATCAACACTTTTAAAATCGGTTATATACGGTGAAATTGAGACTTGTCGAAACGGTACAAGCCGGCAGGTTTATGGGCCACGCCCTGTTGTTTTTCATTCAGCGGAATGATGAATGACGAACGCAATATTTTTCGGCGAAAATTACGCTTATCGAAGTTATCGTCCAGGATGGCTTCATAGAGTTTTTGCAGTTGTGCAAGGGTAAAGCGATCGGGCAAAAGCTCGTATCCCAAAGGTTCTATGTAAATTTTTTGTTTCAGGTGACTCAGGGCTTTTTCCAAAATTTCGTTGTGGTCGAAACCGAGTTGTGGTACATCTTTAACCTTTATCCAAACGGCATTTCTGGCAAAGCTGGAGGGTGACAGGTTGTGCCGCTCCTTGTTGATTAACGAAGTGTATGCCACGGTAATAACCCTTGCTTCCGGGTGGGCACGGATGCTTCTCAACCAATCCTGGTCGTGCTGTTTGCTAATCCTGTCAGGATCTCCGAAGGTAAATACCTGTTCGAGGTAAATATTGTCTAAACCGGTTAACTCGGTAAGCACCCGACCGGCTGCTGTATTGAGGGTTTCGTCTTCGTAAATAAGGTTACCGGGGAGGGCTTTCACCTCATCTACTTTATCGGTGTTGCCTGCCGATCTTTCAATAAGCAAAACTTCCAGTTCATGATTGTTGAAACTGAAAATGACACAATCGACAGAAACATTGGGATTGACAGAATGGGGAAACATAGCAGATTAAACCGAGGGGTTCACAAATATAAATAATTTAGGAAATTACCGGAAACCATCTGCATAAATTGGTTGGGTTTGTGTAATAATTACACTAAGTTTGCAGAAAAGGCGTATTATGATTATTGTAGCGGAAAGTGGCTCTACCAAATGTGATTGGCTTATTAGCAACAACAGCGGTCAAACCCAGGAGACCCATACCATGGGTTTCAATCCTTTTTTTCACCAGCCGGATGAAATTCTGTCTAACCTCAGGGCGAATGAAACATTAAGCAGCATTGCCGGTCAGTTAGATGCGGTTTTTTTCTACGGTGCTGGTTGTTCCAGTGAAGAAAGGAATTCAGTTGTGCTAACAGCACTGCAACAGTTTTTTACAACGGCAAGGTGCCATGTAAACCATGATTTGAACGCTGCAGCGTTTGCCACTTACGATGGCCGCAGTGCAATCACCTGCATAATCGGTACCGGTAGCAACAGCTGCTATTATGACGGAGAAACCGTTTCGGAAGTGGTGCCGGCACTGGGTTATATCCTGGGCGATGAAGGCAGCGGTTCCTACTTTGGCAAGCAATTGCTGGCCGATTATTTATACAAAAGATTGCCTGCAGAACTAAATGAGGCATTTGTTGCTCAATATCATCCGCAAAAAGAGGAAATTTTTCACCAGGTGTATAACACCAATAAAGCCAATGTTTATCTGGCCTCCTTCGTGCGGTTTATTGTTCCTCACAAAGACCACGCTTACATAAAAGAAATGGTATACAAAGGGCTGTCTCATTTTGCTGAAATACACATTAAATGCTATCCCAATTACCATGAAGTGCCTGTTCATTTTGTGGGTTCGGTGGCTTTTTACTTTACCGGGATTTTGCAGAAAGTTGCTTCGGAAAAAGGCTTTCAACTGGGTGTAATTGATAAAAATCCAGGGATGTCTTTATTGAAATACCATTTGGCCCAGGAATCTGTGCCCACCAATTCTTAAGTCATATGATTCAAGGGGTAATATTCGACCTCGATGGTGTGCTGACAGATACGGCAGTGTACCATTATCAATCCTGGAAGCAAATAGCATCCTCATTCAACTTTGAGCTAACCGAAAAACACAACGAACAACTTAAAGGGGTTAGCCGTTCAGAAAGTTTAGACCATATTTTATCATGGGCAGGGATAGCACTGGACCCTGAAATGAAAAACCGGTTGCTAGTTGAAAAGAATGGGTTGTATCTGGATTTGATACAGTCATTAAGCAGCAGGGATATACTTCCGGGAGTCACTGATTTTCTGCATCACCTGATTGGTCAAGGGGTGAAAACCGCTGTGGGAAGCAGTTCTAAAAATGCCAATTTCATCCTCTCGAAAATAGGGTTGATGCCTTTTTTTGATGTTGTCGTGGATGGAACAATGGTGAAACAGACCAAGCCGGATCCGGAGGTATTTCTGCTGGCGGCAGCCTCGCTGGGCTTAAATCCTGAATCCTGTTTGGTGGTGGAAGATGCAGAAGCCGGGGTAGAGGCCGCCAAATCAGCCGGAATGAAGGTGCTGGGGATTAGTGCGCATGGAAATTTAATTGGTGCAGACCATGAAGTTCAGAATTTGATAGGGGTGGATACCAAATACCTCTTATCACACTTAAATTGAAAACCAACAGATGAAGGATTACATAAAAATAGATCCGTGGAAACTTATTGAAGAAGGCTTTGATCCCGCATTGCATAAAGTGTCGGAGAGCCTGTTTAGCATAGGCAATGGCCGCATGGGGCAACGTGCCAATTTTGAAGAGCAGTATTCCGGTTCAACCCTCAGGGGTTCTTATCTGGCAGGGGTTTATTATCCCGATAAAACAAGGGTTGGCTGGTGGAAAAATGGGTACCCGGAATATTTTGCCAAAGTGCTCAATTCGGTCAGCTGGAATAGCGTGGACATTGAAGTTGATGGCACCACCCTGGATCTGGCCAAATTGCCGGCTTCCGAATTCACCCGCGAACTGGATATGAAGAATGGGCTGTTGAGAAGGCGGTTTTCGGTAGCGGTTTCTGATGAAAATACCATTCATGCCGAAACCGAGCGCTTCTGCAGCATGCGCCGAAAAAACCTTGGTGCCCTTCGATACAGCATAACAGCAGCAAAGGATTGCACCGTAAAAATATGCAGCGGACTGAATGGCGATGTGCGCAATCAGGATGCCAATTACGATGAGTTTTTTTGGGAAAATACCCAAACCGGGTACTTCGATTTACCCATTGCCTGGCTCTCGCAGGAAACCCGTAAAACAGGATTTGGAGCCTATGCCCTTTGCCAGCACAAGTGGAATCAGGGACATTCGCCCATTAAAACGGCCTATCCGAAAAATGATTTATATGCTGGCATGGAGTATGTATTTGAACTCAAGGCGGGTGAAACCCTCTCGTTTGAAAAATACAGCATCATCCAGAGCGATTTGTATGTAAAACGCAGTGAATTTGAAACGCAGGGACTTCAAGAAATTGAAGAAGCATACCGCACCGGGTTCGATGCCTTAAAGACAGAGCAGTCCGAAGCCTGGAATGAGATTTGGAAAAACTGCGATATTGAAATTGAGGGCGATGAATCGGCACAACAAGGCATCAGGTTCAATATTTTTCAGCTATTTCAAACCTATACCGGTGATGATGCCCGGCTTAACATAGGTCCAAAAGGATTTACCGGAGAAAAATATGGTGGAAGTACCTACTGGGACACCGAAGCATATTGTATTCCTTTTTACTTGGGAACTGCATCACCTGAGATTTCCAGGAATTTGTTGCTTTACCGCTATCAGCAATTGCCCAAGGCCATAGAAAACGCCCAAAAATTAGGGTTTATCGGTGGCGCTGCTTTGTATCCTATGGTGACCATGAACGGCGAGGAGTGCCACAACGAATGGGAAATTACCTTCGAGGAAATACACCGAAACGGAGCCATTGCGTATGCCATTTATGATTACATCAACTATACCGGCGATGAGGATTACATGGCTACAAATGGCCTGGAAGTACTCATAGGCATAGCCCGTTTCTGGGCCCAGCGTGTAAACTGGTCCAGCGACAAGCAACAATACGTAATGCTGGGGGTTACCGGACCCAATGAGTTTGAAAACAACATCAACAACAACTGGTACACCAACTACATGGCTGCCTGGTGCATGCGCTATGCGGCTGAACAATATGAAAAACTGGGAGGTCCTGATGCCAAAAGCCTTTCAGAAATCACCGCTAAAACCGGTTTAGATAGCGCTGAAGTTGAAAAATGGCTGAACATTCAGGCCAATATGTATTACCCCTTCGATGAAAAGCAGGAAGTTTTCCTTCAACAGGATGGTTTTCTGGACAAGGAACTCATACCCGTTTCAGAACTACCCGCATCGCAACGCCCCATTGTGGAGCACTGGAGCTGGGATCGTATTCTGAGAAGCTGTTATATCAAACAGGCAGATGTTTTGCAGGGGTTCTACTTTTTTGAGGATGATTTTGACATGGATTCTCACCGCAGACATTTTGAATTTTATGAGCAGTTTACAGTGCATGAGTCTTCCCTCTCGCCATGCATACACAGTATTCTGGCCAATAAAATCGGGCGTCCTGAAAAAGCATACGAATTTTACTTGCGAACCGCCAGACTGGATTTGAACGATATCAACAACGACACCTGCGACGGATGCCACATTACGAGTATGGCCGGAACCTGGATGACCATCAGCAAAGGGTTTGCCGGCATTCGCATTCGCAACGGAAAGCTCCACATTAATCCGGCTTTGCCCAATGAATGGAAAAGCATCCGTTTCAACCTGCGTTTTAGGGGAAATCTGTTCGGTATCAAAATCGATAAAAAAGGAGTTGAGGTACAAAATATAGAAGGGTTGGAAGCCGAGTTGGTTTGCAACTCAAAACCTTATAAAATCAACGCTGGCGGCGATATACAAATCGGATGAAAACGCCATTGCGCATATTGCTGTTCACCCTGACTGCCACATTGAGTGCCTGTGGGGTTTTTAGCACAAAAAACCGCATAACACCTTTTGCAGGGCTTTATGCTCCGGTAATGCCCATATGGCTCTCGGCCGACACCACGCAAATACCCACCAATGATATTTTCCCTGGGAAGAAAGTGGGCGTTTTGGTTTTGGATCAGGACCCACGGAGAAATCCCGCAATTTCCGGCAATCTCCCGCTTAGTGTTTTTTCAAACGATAGCACGCAAGAACTGAAGGTAATCTGCCCCAAGGGTGGTGAGAATGGGGTCTTGTATGGCCTTTCTTTGCTCAATATTACCGACCGCACCCGATGTGATTTGATACTGAAAAAGCCGGTGCAGATTCCCGTGACCTTCCGCTACAGCGGCAAATGTGAGAAAGGGGTTTTTGTGAAAGGCGATTTCAACGCATGGAACGCTAAATCGCATCCGCTGGAGAAGGTTACAGATTCTATATATACAGCAACACTTTCACTGGATCCCGGCGAATATGGCTATCAGTTTGTGGTGGATGGGAAAGGGGTTTTTGATGTTGCAAATCCGGTTAGAAGAAGCAATGGTTTTGGCGGTGAAAACTCCGTTTTATCGGTGAAAGAAACCCGCGCAACACCGCATATCACGGCTGTTCCTTCGGATAAGGGTATTTTGGTCCAACAAACAGAAAACCTGGGTACAGCATCGTTTCATCTTATCGCACTTTGGAATAACCGAATTATCTATCAAACTGCAAGAAGCGCGGATAAAGACCGGGTGATACAGCCGTATAACCCGGAATTGTTCATCCCTGACGAGGCGAAATCTGTGAAGAGAAGCTTTATCAGGGTTTTTTGTGCAACAGAATTTGTTCACGGAAACGACCTGCTGATTCCGCTTGAATATGGAAAGCCCGTAACAGACCCAAAACAGCTTTCCCGGGCAGACCTGGAAAAAACCGTAATGTATTTTGCGTTTATTGACCGCTTTAACAACGGCGACAAAACCAATGACAAACCGCTCGACCATCCATTGGTAACGCACAGAACCAATTTTCAGGGCGGCGATATTCAGGGCATAACGCAAAAAATTCAGACCGGATATTTCGACAGCCTGGGAATGAATGCCATTTGGATTAGTCCCATTTCAAAAAATCCAAAAGGTGCCTGGGGCGATTTTCCTGATCCGCATGTCAAGTTCAGTGGCTATCATGGTTACTGGCCTGTTTCCAATACGCTCATTGATGAGAGGTTTGGAAATGCAACAGCCCTGACAGAAATGCTGACTGAAGCGCACCGGCGCAACAACAACGTTTACCTTGATTATGTGGCGCACCATGTGCACAAGGAGCATCCTATCTACAAGCAGCATCCTGATTGGGTTACGCCCTTGTATTTGCCCAACGGCCGCATGAACACGGAGCTGTGGGATGAACAACGGCTCACCACCTGGTTTGATACCTTCCTGCCCACCCTCGATCTTGGAAGGCCTGAAGTGGCTTCCTATATGGTAGATTCAGCCTTGTACTGGTTGCGTGCATTTGAGTTTGATGGTTTCCGCCACGATGCCACCAAGCATATCCCTGAAAATTTCACGCGTTTACTTACGGCTAAAATACGCACTGAAATTGAGTCCAATCGGAAACAGCGGATTTATCAGATTGGAGAAACCTATGGTAATACAAAGTTAATTGGCTCCTATCTGGGATACGGATTGCTCGATGCACAGTTCGATTTTAACCTCTACGATGCAATGATGCGCACCTTTGCATGGGATGGGTCATTTACAGGGCTTCAAACCGAGCAAATGAGAAGTTTGGGGCAGTATGGATACCATCATTTAATGGGGAACATAACGGGAAATCAGGATAAGCCTCGTTTTATGTCGTATGCCGACGGTACCATTACCGGAAAGACAGCATGGAACGAAGGTAAAAAAATGGGACATCTTGGTGATTTGCCCTTGAAAACAGATTCTGCATACCAGAAATTTCTGCATTTCTACACCTGGTTGTTCTTTTCACCGGGAATTCCTGTTGTGTATTATGGCGACGAAATTGGCATGACCGGCGGAAATGACCCCGGAAACAGAAACATGATGCAGTTTTCAGGTTTAACCTCGCAGCAATCAGCATTTAAAACAAAAATTACGGATCTGGCCAAACTAAGAACGGGCAGTATGGCGCTTTGTTATGGAGATTACAAGTTTTTGAGCTGCAACGATTCGCAGGTTGTGGTTTGCCGCACCTACCTTAATGAAGTGGCGGTAATGGCTATTAACAGGAGCAAAAACAATATGGAGCTGCTGGATTTGCACAGAATGGTCAATGGTTTTGGCATGAAACAAAAAGCCATTTGGTCAAACACGGACAAAGCAGATTTATTGAGCGTGGATAAAGGTTCAATGCTTAAACCCCATCAATCCGCAATTTTTATTTATACGTACAACTAAAATGAAAAAGAATATCATACTGCTGGCTGGTTTGCTGGCGCTTGGGTTACACTCAGCGGTTGCACAACCCACCGACTGGCCCAAAAATCCCATCATTTATGAGGTAAACCTTCGTCACCACACACCCGAAGGCACCATTGACGCTTTTAGTCGCGAACTGCCCAAATTAAAGCAACTGGGTGTGAATGTGTTGTGGTTCATGCCGGTTCAGCCTATCGGTGAGAAAAAACGCAAAGCCAAAGGGGATTTGTTTGTGGAAGACATTACCAATCCAGAAGAGAGGGCGCAATACCTGGGCAGTCCATATTCCATCAGCAACTACACCATGGTGAATCCGAAATTTGGAACCATGGAAGAATTTAATGAGCTGGTGAAAAAGTGTCATGGTATGGGCATGAAGGTTATCCTCGATTGGGTAGGCAATCACACAGCCTGGGATCATCCCTGGATTGCTGCACACCCGGATTGGTTCACAAAGGATAAAAAAGGCAATATTACCGATCCGCTGAACGATGATGGCAGCAGCATGGGCTGGACCGATGTGGCAGACCTAAACTATGGCAGCAGCGGTATGCGGCAGGCCATGATTCAGGATATGAAGTTTTGGGTTGCAAATTGCAATATCGATGGGTTTCGCTGCGATGTTGCCATGAGTGTGCCCTCAGATTTTTGGGATGCAGCACGAAAAGAAATAGAAACAGTGAAACCTATTTTTATGCTGGCTGAATCAGAAGAGCATGACATGAACCAGTTTAAGGGCGCATTCAATGCCTATTATGGATGGGAAATGCACCATGTGCTTAATCAAGTGTCTCATGGAAGTAAAACCGCATGGTATATTGACACGGTGCTAATGCGTAAGCAAAAGAAATTTCCAAAGAATGTATATGCCATGAATTTCATCACCAACCACGATGAAAACAGCTGGAAAGGTACAGAGTTTGACCGCATGGGACCTGCATGGAAAGTGATGGCGGCCTACACGT
Source organism: Flavobacteriales bacterium (assembly GCA_947487055.1). Lineage (GTDB taxonomy): Bacteria > Bacteroidota > Bacteroidia > NS11-12g > UBA955 > RGEC01. The sequence goes on along the minus strand of CANKVN010000005.1, from coordinate 12,078 downwards.
TTACGGCACCGGGTATTCCGTTGCTTTATACAGGTCAGGAATATGGCAACCGAAAGCGTTTGAAGTTTTTTGAAAAAGACACCATTCAACCGCAGACCAATGAGGATTATTTTGGCTTTTATCAGCAGCTGTGTAGCTTGCGCAACAGCCAGCCTGCTTTGGGTACATCAGCTGATTTGAATGCGATTAAGATGTGCAAACACAAGCGCAAAGACCAGTTGATTTTTACACGTGAATCCAAAGGGAATAAGGTGTGGGTTTGTTTGAATATGGGCGGGGAAACGGCCGCACCTGCGGTGAAAGTTCCAAAAGGCAAAGTGCTTTTAGGCGCAAACTGCTATCAGAATAATACACTATGTTCCTGGGGTTATTTGGTCATTCAGGTGAAGTAAACCTACCCGGAATACACAAAAAAAAGAGGTCGGAATTTCCGACCTCTTTTTTTGTTTGATAAGGATAATGCCTAGCAACCACCCTGGTTGAACTGGTAAATCATTTTATCATCAATGGCATCATTGGAATCCACCAGGTTGGGTTTTACTATTTGGTATTCTATCCGGTAAATTTTCTTTCCGGCAGGAATGGTAAATAGTTTTTCTGGGATAACGCTGAACTGAAAGACACCTTTCGCTGTTTCTTTCATTTTCAGTTGGGGGAAATCACCGGCTTTTTTTGCATTGGTGGCAATTTTATATGCCGTGCCCGCCGAGTCATAAGCCACGGCAAATACATACAGCATGGTTGCATTCTGCATGGTAACCTTTTCTTCCGCGTTGTTGTTGTAAATCACGCTAAAAACATCGGCAGTTGTGGTAATCATGGTGTCCTTTTTTAATCCTTTGCCAACCGGAATGGTTTGGATTTTTACCACAGGGCCTGAAGGGGGATCAACAGAAATTAATAAATCTTCTGTTTTTTTGTCAGGATCATCATATCCACCTCCATCCTTGGGTTTAACCAAAAAGTTAAAATCTTCTTTGTAAACAGTGGCTGCATCGGTTTCGAAGAAAACGGTCGGGGTTAAGATATAGCTGTAAATACCTTCAGCTTCTTTGGTCATCTTCAGTGCATCGTTACTGCTTTTCCATGCCGCAGATCCGATACCATTGGCCATTGGATGCCCGGCAGGATGTTCTTTGGGTTTCCAAATCCACAAGTACATGTCTTCGGTTGTTGCAATATCCACAATGCCCCAATCGTTTTTGGTAAGTTTTAGGTTTACCATGATTTTACAGGGTTTTGCAGGATCAAATTCTTCGGGTTTATCCAAATAAGCAGCCTGGCCGTAAACATTGCCCGAAACAATGAGCATCAAAGCAATGGTGCAGTATTTAATCAGTAGGTTTTTCATTTTCTTACAAAGCTAAATTGATAAATGGTGCTGGGGGTTCCGCCGCCACAGTAGCGGGTTAGTTGGATGCGCAGTTTAGGATCTATCGTGCGCACGGTTTGCAGCAATTTCACTACGCTTGTGCCGGCATCTCCTGTCATTTCTATTTGGGTTGGAAATGCATTGTCATCAAATTTCCAGGTTCCACTGCTTCCCAAAAATAATGGGTTGGACTGATTGAAGGCAAAGGTAAAATCATTGGATTTTACATCCAATTCGATGGGGTTTGTACCCTTGAAAGCCTCAGTAACATCAATTACCAGGTCTTTGTTCGACGGATCAAACTGTTTTACCTCGTCCAGAACCCATACGGCTTGAATGCCTTCAAGTTTGCTGGATGGATCGTACAGGTCTCGGTTTTTCTTTTTGCAGCCGGTTGTGGTTAGTAGCAAAACGCATACTAGCATGGCCATACGTGATAAGTTTTTCATTAGTTGCATCCTCCTTCTGGATTAAAAATAAAGCCTGCCGTATTTTCACTTTGTGGAAATTGCATCAGCATTCCGGGGCAGTTCCAGTCACTGATTCTTATTTTGATATTTTCGCCTTTGGCACCGCGCCTTCTCAATTGTGTGGTCCAGTCTCCCTCAAAAGACATTTCCAGATTTCGTTGCAGGCGAATAGAATCCTTAAGGGCGCCGGTAGCAATGGCCGGGTCAATGGCGGTCCAATTGGCGCCATAGGCGCGTTTGCGGATTTTGTCTACATCGGCAATGGCAATGCTTTTATCGCCCCCGTTTTCAGTAATACATTCAGCCCTTAACAACAGCATATCGGTGAGGTGAAGTAACGGAACATTGAACACATCTTTGTCAAATTTATGACAGATATAAAATTCATTTGCTTTGCCCTTGTTTTTAACCTCGTAGAATGCGCTGCGAAGGTCATGACCCTGCATGGCAACAGCAGCAAATGCTGCAGTAGGTTTCAATGCCGGATTGGGGTTGTTGTCTGACCGGTAATTGTTGATAAAGCTGCCCCCGCGGTTGTCGCTGTTGCCTGTACTTACAAGCTGGAAAATAACCTCCTCGGGTGCACCCTTCACAAACCTCGAGAATGTATCTGAAACGGTTTGTTTGCCGCCATTGATAACCTCTTCGGCCAGTGTTTGCGCACCGGTAAAATCATTCATGGTAAACATTACCTTGGCTTTCAGGGCTTTGCCCGCGGCAATATTTGCATAGTTGTTGTTGTCGGCCGGTAAATTGCTTATGGCTGCATCTAGGTCAGCAATGATTTGGTTGTAAACTGCTCCAACACTACTGCGCAGTTCAATTGTCTTATCTGCTTTCAAGCGAATCGGCACCCCGGGATGGGAGTTATCTGCGGTATAACCATAGGGTTGAGCCCACAATTTCACCAATTCCCAATGGCACCAGGCACGCAGGAAGTGGCCTTCAGCCATAATGCGCTGTTTGTTCTCCGGCGTCATATCGCCAATTTCGTCTATGCGGTCAAATATGGTATTGATGCGCAGAATACAATTGTAAAAATCAAGATATTCGCGGTCTGCAGTGCGGAATGAAAAGGTACCCCTGTTCCAGACAGTGTAGTACAAACTTCCTGCTGAATTCTGAGGTTGAGCCAGATTTTCACCCAACAGTTCATGTATGTTTTGAACAGAACCATTCATCAGGTTGGCAAACTCATCGTAGCAAGAGTTTAGCAATGCTTGTGCATCAGCGGTCGTCTTTAATGCGTCTGCAGCCAGGGTTAGGTTTTCAGGCTTCAAATCCAACATTTTTTTGCAGGATACGCCTGCTGATCCAATCAGCAGAACAGCGGCAATGATATGGGCTTTAAAGAATGTATTCATCAGAAGGTAAGGTTTAGGGTTAAGTTGTAAGACTTCTCTTGGGGTGCAGTCAGATACGTAATGTTTGAGCTCATGTTTCTGTCTGCGGGGTTTTCAAAATCACGGGCAATTTCAGGGTCACCGCCAGTGTATTTGGTGAAGGTGAGCAGGTTGGTGCCGGTGAAGGTGATGCGGCTGGATTGAATTGTCTTGCCAAACCACTTCGCAGGGATGCGGTATCCCACGGAAATATTACGCAAGCGCAGGTAGCTGCCGTCTTCCAAAAATAAAGTGGTGTTGTATTGGTAAGGATCCGGTGGTAATCCATACTGATCTGTCTGCATAGACAGTTTTGGATATTTGGAAATATCTCCGGGCTGGCGCCAATGATCAAAATAATCGGTGGTCATGTTCCAGTCTGTAACCACACCATTCTGGCGTTTTGCACTGGAGTTGTAAATGTTTCCTCCCAGTTTGTAAACAAACAGACAGCTCAGGTTCCAGTTTTTCCAGGTGAAATTGTTGGTTAACCCCCCAACAGCCTTGGGTAAAACACTGCCCACGGCCACGCGGTTATTGTTCGACCAAGTCATGGTTTCATTTCCATTTTTATCCAAATAAACCGGACGACCGGTAGCCGGATCTACATGGGAAAATTTAACCACATAATTGGTTCCGATAGGTTGTCCAACCACCACACGTGTATCGTTGGTTCCGCCGGAAACGGCATCCTGTGTGTAAACACCAATATTTAGGATTTTGTTATAGTTGCGGGCAATGTTGAACTGGGTGCTCCAGCTAAACAGTTTCTTCACAATGTTTCTGGAAGTAAAGGAGAATTCAATGCCTGTATTGCTTACAGCGCCTACATTATCGTAATAGGACGAAAAGCCCAGTGAACGTGGAACAGCAAGGTCCAGGATTACACCATTGGTTTTCTTGTTGTAGTACGAAACCTCCCAGGTGATGCGGTTTTTCATCAGGCCGCCTTCAACAGTAAAGTCAAATACGTCGGAAGTTTCCCATTTCAGGTCAGGATTTTCCAGACGGGTAGGGAATATGCTGGGATTGCCATTATATCCAAAAGAGTTTTGGGGCGGGGTAAAAGTTCCGCGCCAGGCGTAATTCTCGTTTGGAGTATTGCCGGTGCGGCCAAAACCTGCTTTTATTTTCAGGAAGTTGTTGCGGCTGAAATGATGCATAAAACGTTCATCGCTCAGCACCCAGGCTCCGGAAATGGCAGGGAAGAAGCCGTAGGCATTGTTTGGTCCGAATCTGGAAGAACCATCGGAACGCATGGTAAACTGCAGGATGTACTTATTTTGCAATTTGTAATTCATCCGAAGAAAATAACTTGCAAAGGCGAATGCTTCAGTGGCGTTCTGGCGCTCAAAGCGGGTTGATTTTTCTCCGCCCTGGTCACCTTTGTACAATGCATTACTCATGTCGCTCACCTCTATGAAGCTGGATTTTACAACCGATTTCTGAAACTCACTTCCAACCATGGCATCCAGCGATTGCTTTTCAGTATTCAGGATGTTGTAGTTCGTTACTAAGTTGTAGTTATAGTTAAATGTACTTCTGGGCGAGCGCTTGGCTATACCTTCGTGATTGCTGTTGATAAGGGCTTTGGGCTCATAAATATCTTCAAAGAAATCCATGTTGTCGATAGCCCCAAAGGCTGATACGGACCATTTGTCAGATATTTTGTAGGTTGCTTTAAAATTGTTGATGGTTCTGTTTTCTGTGGTTCTCCAGTCTTTCAATTTTCTCACAGCAACAGGATTCAAACCTCCACTGCCCGGACGCCAGAAGTTACCGCTGGTGTCGTAGATCGGGTAAATGGGCAAAGCAGTGCTCATCGCCGCTCCAAAACCACCGCTCCAGGCTCCGTCTACCCGGTTGTTTATTCCTTGGCTGTATGAAGAACTTATGGTCAAAGTGAGGTTTTTGATGGGTTCGAAATCGAGGTTCAACCGCGCAGAATTTCGCTTGTAGCGGCTACCTATTACAAAACTTCCATTGTTGTCTGAAGTCAGGCCCAGGTAGGCCCCAAATTTATTTTTACGGTAGGTGGTTCCCAAAGAATACATTTGCTTCAGTCCTGTTCCCATGGTTTCGTCTACCCAGTTGGTATTCGTTTTTAAGGCATCTTCCCACGAAATATTGTTTGGGAGTGGTGCTCTGCCGGTTCCGCCATCGTTTTCCCATGCTTCCTGATACATTTGCAGGAATTGGCTTGCATTGAGCATCTGAGGCAGGTAGGTAGGCTGCGATGAGCCAACACGCGATGTGAAATCAAATTTTAATCCACCCTTCTTTGCGCGTTTGGTGGTAATCAATATAACACCATTAGAGCCCCTGGAACCGTAAATGGAGGTGGCTGCAGCATCCTTTAGGATGTCTATAGATTCTATGTCCTCCGGATTTAAGGTGGCTAATGGGTTGTTGTTGAAACCGCCGTTGTTGCCATTCACAAAATAGTTTTGGGAAATAGGAATGCCATCCACAATATACAGCGGATCGCCGCTTGCAGATATGGAAGCAACACCGCGAATCCTGACCAAAGAGCCGGAACCCGCAACGCCGCTGCCGGTTGTAATCTGAACTCCGGGAGCCTTTCCCTGAATTGCAGCTTCGAAACTTTGCGCCGGCATGTCCTGAACCTCTGAGCCTTTGAGAGAGGTTACTGACCCGGTAAGGTCGCGCTTGGTTGTGGTGCCATAACCAATAATAACCACTTCGCCTACGTCTGAGCCTGATGGAATTAAGGTTATTTCAGGCAAACTTGTTTGACCCTCAGCCACTTGGATGGACTCTTCCAGGTTCTGCATGTTTTTGGCAGAAATTTCCAGAACATGAGCGCCAACGGTAAGCGAAATCCTGTAATTGCCATCCTTGTCGGACGTGGCAGCTGTGCCTGACGTTCGGTCTTTAATGGTTGCAGCCTCCACGGGATCGCCTTTTTGCGATTTAAGCTTACCGATGAGGTTTACTGTTTGCGCTGCGGCAGGAGCAATGCTGGCAGCCAACAGCATGAACAAGAGTTGTAACTGTTTTTTCATAAATGAAGAATAACTCGGTGTGTCAAATGTACACTTTCTATTCTAAAAAATAACAAATCACCCAAAAAGCGTTTAATTTTTCTTTAAGATTTCTTTATTGCATTATTAGATATTTTGTGGGCAACATGGTAAAAAAGCATTTGGCAGATGTTGTTAATTTGCCCCGTTGAAAATAGCTGCCATAGATATTGGATCCAACGCCATCAGGCTTTACATCGCCAGGCCATTGCATGAGGATTTGATTGATACTGATTTTAAGTCGGTTGAGTTCACCCGCTTGCCATTGCGTTTGGGCGACGATGTTTTTAAAACCAAAGAAATCAGCAAACGGAAATACGATTTGTTGTTAAAAGCCATGCAAGCCTTTGCTTTGCTGATGGAGATATACAATGTGGACCAATACCGGGTTTGTGCCACCAGCGCCATGAGAGACGCTGAAAATGGCGAAAAACTGGCAAGGGATATCCGCAAAACAACAGGACTTAAAATAGACATCATCACCGGCAAGGAAGAGAGTCGCCTGGTTCAGTCTGCAATCATGGACTGGCTTCCGGGCAAAAGTACATTTCTGCACATCGATGTGGGTGGCGGTTCTACCGAGATTAGCCTCACCAGGCAGGGTAAGATTAAGCTTTTTGAGAGTTTTAACATCGGCACCGTTCGCATGCGCGAAGGGAAGGTAAAGGCTGCAGAAATACAGCGTATGAAAACCTGGCTTTCTCAGCTGAACCTGCCTTCTGATGGGTCTGTTAAGGCTATAGGAACCGGTGGTAATATTGTGAAACTGCATCAGCTTGCCGGAACTCAGCTGCGGGAGGCCATGAACCTGCACCACCTAAAAAGCACCAATGCCTATATTGAATCGTTAAGCCATCACGATCGGGTGTACGAGTTAAAACTGAATCCGGACAGGGCAGAGGTGATTAACCACGCCGGAGATATCTACATACGCATTATGGAACAATGCCATATACATGAAATCTACGCCCCTAATCTCGGGCTTAAAGATGGCATGGTCAGGCAGTTGTGGAAGAAGCACTTTCGGATGAAATAATCCTGAACCCAGCAAGCGCCTGCCCAAGTTTCCATACATCCTCAAAGCTGTTATACATTGCTGCAGGGGCCATTCTTATCACATTCGGTTCACGCCAGTCCACCACGATGCCATTTTTAGTAAGGTGATCAAACAATTGCTTGCCGTGCTCATCGGTGAGGATACTGATTTGTGACCCACGCGCTGCGTCCGGGGTAATGATATTAAATCGAAGGTCGCTGTTGTGGTTGCGGGATTCTTTTAAGATAAAATCAAGGTAGCCGGTAAGGTTTTTGCTTTTTGCCACCAGGTTTTGGATGCCTGCCTTGTGAAACAAATCAAGGCTTGCGGCATGCACGGCCATTCCAAATACAGGGGCATTGGAAAGTTGCCACCCTGCAGCACCCGGTTCCGGTTCGTAGCCGCGCTGCATCAAAAAGCGTTTGTCTTCCTTGTAGCCCCACCAGCCTGCAAGTCTTGGTGTTTCTGGGTTTAATGCATGGCGTTCATGGATAAACACACCCGATACATTTCCCGGTCCGCTGTTGAGGTATTTGTAGCTGCACCATGCTGCAAAATCCACGTTCCATTCGTGAAGTTTAAGGTCTATGTTGCCTGCAGCATGCGCCAAATCAAATCCTGCGGGCACACCAATTTTGTGGGCTGCCTGGGTGATTGCAGGTATATCAAACACCTGTCCGGTATAATATTGTACACCGCTAAAAAACACCAGGGCAAGGTTGTCTGCATGTTCTTCTATAGCCGCAAGAATATCTTCTGTTCTAAGTGCAAATTCACCTTCCCTTGGCGCCAGTTCAATGACCGCTTCGTCATAATCAAAACCGTGAAACTCTACCTGGCTTTGAACGGCATACATGTCGCTGGGGAATGCGCCGGCTTCCATGATGATTTTAAAGCGTTCTTCATCCGGCCTGTAGAAACTGGCCATAAGCAGGTGCAGGTTTACGGTGAGTTGGTTCATCACCACCACTTCGTGGGGCTTGGCACCCACTATTTCTGCAGTATGGTCGGTAAGGAACTTGTGGTAATGAAACCAGGGTTTTTTGCCATGAAAATGGCCCTCAACACCCCATTTATGCCAGTCTTCCAACTCTGATTGCAAGAAGGCCTGTGCACTTTTCGGCTGCAAACCAAGGGAGTTTCCGCAGAAATATACCATTGGGTGTTGCTGTTGATCCGTGGGAAAGAAAAATTCATTTCTGAAAGGAGCAAGATTATCGGCAGCATCTTGTTCCATGGCAAAAGTGCGGGTGTTTTGAAAAACCATTGCGGCAAATTTAAGGTGGATTAACTGCTTGACAAACGGGGGAAATGCATTAAACTCGCAACGAATATGAAATTGGAAGATGAAATCAAGCAAACCCGGTTTGAATCTGGGGGGCAAAAGGCGGTGATAAATGTCATCTTCACGGCAAACTGGATTAACAGCCAGTTCCGCAACATCTTCAAAACCTATGACCTCACCCTGCAGCAATACAATGTATTGCGCATCCTGCGGGGAAAATATCCCAAAAGTGCCAATCCCGGCGAAATCAAGGAAGTTATGCTGGATAAAAATCCGGATTTGACACGTTTGTGCGACCGCATGTGCAACCTGGGATTAATTACAAGAACGGTTGACAAGGATAACCGCCGTAAAATGAACATTACCATCACCCAGAAAGGCTTGGATACGCTTGAGCAGGCAGCACCTGAGCTGGACAAGCTGGAAAAGGAATTGGTGAATATCAGCGAGTCCGAAGCCAATTTGCTCAGTGATTTGCTGGATAAACTAAGGGGTTAAGAATTCCGCTTGCGCAACAGGGTAAGCCCATCCCTGATAGGCAACATCAATACCTCTGCTTCTTCGGTTGCAGCCAGGTATTGGTTAAATGCATGCATGTTGCGGGTGTCGGCATCGGATTTCAGGTCTTCCTCATTTAGCACACGGCCGCTCCATAAGGTATTGTCAAACACCATCAATCCGCCTTCAGCCATGATGGGAAAACAGCTTTCAAAATAGGCCTGATATTGTTGTTTGTCTGCATCCACAAAGACCAGATCAGGATGAATATTGAGGGTAGGGATGAGGGTAAGTGCTTCGCCGCAGTGCAGCTGAATATCCGGTTTCCTAGGGTGCTGATCAATCCACTGTTGTGCTTTCCAGGCATTTTCCGCATCTGCCTCAATGCTGTGCAGTTTACCATTGGCAGGCAAGCCTTCTGCAAGGCACAATGCAGAGTACCCGGTAAAGGTGCCGATTTCCAGGATGCATTGTGGTTTCATTAAAGCAGACAGCATGGAAAGCAGGCGCCCTTGCAGGTGGCCGCTCAGCATCCGCGGGTTCACTGTATTACGCCAGGTGTAGGCCACGAGTTTTTGTAACAATTCAGGCTCTTTGCTACTTTGTGCCTCGCAATATTGATGCAAATCATTCTGCCAATCGGGGTGCATGGCGCAAATTTCGGCTAAACCTTTGATGGTTTTTATTTTTCTATTGTATACATTTTCAGTAAAATATGATTTATTCAACCTTTTTATTCCAAAAAATTAAGGAAAAAAAGTATTAATTTGGATAATTCAATAAAAATTGTACTTTCGCGATAAGATAGAATTAATAAAATTATGTACTGGACACTTGAACTTGTAAGCTACCTAGACGACGCTCCATGGCCCGCAACCAAAGACGAGCTAATAGATTACGGCATTCGTTCCGGCGCACCCCTAGAGGTAATCGAAAACCTTCAGGAACTGGAGGATGATGGTGAGCCTTATGAAAGCATTGAAGAAATCTGGAGCGATTATCCAACCGATGAAGATTATTTCTTCAACGAGGACGAATTATAAAAGCTTTACAACCCGCATCACACAGGCCGCCCAAAGCGGCCTTTTTTTATTGGATAAATTCAATGTGCTGTTCCCTCGTAATTACAGCACCGGTGTTGAGTTTAAACAGAAACCTCAACGTGGCAGTATCCGGCATGCTGCTTTTCCAGTTAGGGACAGTCCAGTTGGATTGAAATGACAAAGTTCTCAGTTTGCCCGTGTATGCAGGATCATTAATCAAAACCAAATCAACATAAGGATTGCCAATGAGGTTGGTGCCGGCCGGAGAGTAGGGCAAGTTGCGGGTGCAGATAACCTTAACGCTATCGGCCATTACCCATGTTTTTAAACCTTTACTCAGGGCGAGGTCCCGCTTTAAGCAGTTGTTTTTTTGCCGGTTATCGTCGATCCAGCCTTCATCTACCACAAACGTGAATTGAATCATTCGGTCTGCAACACTGGCAATGGAGTCTGCAAAGTAGTCCCTTCGGACATCCTGTACAAATCCCATTCTACGTGTAGCGGGGCACTCACATGCTGTAAATAGTAGAACCAGGATGCCCAAAAATATTGCAGCAGATCTGATCATTAATAGGTATTACAAGGTTCTCTTAACCTGTTCTTCTATGTATACTTCCAGGTAATCGCCTACCTCAATGTCGTTGAAGCGCTCAATCTGTAAGCCACATTCAAATCCGCGCAGTACTTCCTTCACATCGTCTTTGTATCGTTTCAGAGAGGACAATTCGCCGCTATGAATTACTACGCCATCACGGATAACACGGATTTTGTTTTTCCGCTCCATTTTGCCATCGGTAACCATACAGCCGGCAATGGTGCCCACTTTGCTGATTTTGAATACTTCGCGAACTTCCACATTACCAATGATTTTTTCCACCACCTCAGGGCTAAGCATGCCTTCCATGGCGCTTTTAACCTCTTCAATGGCTTGGTAAATTACAGAGTAGTGGCGTATATCGATTTCTTCCTGCTCGGCCAGTTGCCTTGCTTTGGTACTTGGGCGCACCTGGAATCCTACAATAATGGCATCGGAGGCTGAAGCCAGCAGCACATCACTTTCAGAAATCTGGCCCACACCGCTGTGTATAACGGTTACCATAACTTCTTCGGTGCTCAGTTTCAGCAAGGCGTCAGCCAATGCTTCCACAGAACCATCAACATCACCTTTAACAATGATTTTGAGTTCTTTGAAGTTTCCTATGGCCAAACGCCTTCCAATTTCGTCCAGCGTAATGTGGCGTTTGGTTCTGATACCTTGTTCGCGCACCAGTTGCATCCTTTTGGTGGCCAGTTCTTTTGCTTCACTTTCTTCGGCCATAACCACCCATACATCACCTGCAGTGGGGTTGTCGCTAAATCCAAGCATTTTAACCGGTGTGCTTGGAGGCGCAAAATCAATTTTGTGGCCACGCTCGTTGAACAACGCACGCACCTTGGCATAATGGGGCCCTGCAACTACGTGATCGCCTACACGCATGGTTCCTGTTTGTACGAGCATGCTACAAACAATACCACGGCCTTTTTCCATCGTAGCTTCAATGACAGTGCCTTTGGCACGGCGGTCAGGATTGGCGGTCAGGTCCATGATTTCCGCTTCAAGCAATACCTTTTCAAGCAGTTTGTCTATGTTCAGGCCTTTTTTGGCTGAAATTTCCTGGCACTGGAATTTTCCACCCCAGTCTTCCACGAGAATGTTCATTCCGGCAAGCTGTTCCCTGATTCTGTCAGAATTGGCGCCGTCTTTGTCAATCTTATTGAAAGCAAAAATCATCGGAACTCCTGCAGCCTGGGCGTGAGCAATAGCCTCTTTTGTTTGGGGCATCACACTGTCGTCTGCAGCAATCACGATAATGGCAATATCGGTTACCTTGGCACCACGGGCACGCATAGCGGTAAATGCTTCGTGACCGGGAGTATCGAGGAATGTTATTTTGCGGCTATCCGGCAA